>JBFFGP010000027.1:0-7862 GCA_041557435.1 Candidatus Deferrimicrobiaceae bacterium
AAGGGAGGGGCGATCCTGGCTGGCATCGGAATCCCGGCTTTTGCACTGCTGGGTTTCCGGGTCGCCGAGCGGTTCTTCGGGCCGGATCTCTATAATTACAGCCGCTGGATCATGTGGAAATCCGCTCTCCGCACATTTTTCGACCATCCCTTCGGCGTGGGACTCGGCGGGTTCAAGTACTACTGGCTCGCCACCCAGTCACCGGTGGCCGGGGCGTTCCGCAGATACGGGAAATTTGCGGCCACAGCCCACAGCGAATACCTCGAGGTCCTTTCGGGACTCGGGGCGGTCGGGTTTCTCCTGTTCTTCGCGGTCCTGTCCTATCCCCTTCTTCTCGTGGTCCGGAATAGAAGGGAGATCCCGGAGGACCAAAGACCGGTTGCGGCTGCGTCGGCTGCCTGCCTCGTCCTGTCCGGGGGGCACGCCCTGTTCAATGCCAACTTCCATGTTTTCGGTATCTTTTTCCTGGATGCCGTGATGCTGGGAGCGCTTTTATCCTGCTTCCCGGGAGAGTCGTCTCCGACGGTCGTGCTTCCGTGTTGGGTGCAACGGGCGGGGATGATTGCCTGTGCCGCGTTGCTTGCCGCAGGGATCTCCACGGGGATCGGGGCGTTCGCCTCCGACCGCGGGGGAAGCCTCTTCCGGGCGGGCGACCTCGCGGGGGCCGAACGGCATTTTCGCCTCGCTGTCGCCGTGGACCCGTTCCGATCCGCCTACCCGGACGCCCTGTCGGCCGTCCACTACCGGCGATACTTGACGGAAAGGGCCACCGGGAGGTACCGCGGGCTCATTCCGGAGTCGTTTTTCGAGACGCTGCGGTGGGAGGACCGGGCGAGGTCGCAAAACCCCCGGGAACTGAAATACACCCTCCGGCTCTCCTACCTGTTCCTGGAGTTGTACAGGCTGCGGAGGGATCCATCCGACGCGGTGCTCGCGTTGCGGTTTGCGGAGAGTGCGCTCCGGATCAACCCGTTCGGAGTGGAGGCTCTTTGGACCCGAGCGGATATTCTTGCCGCTCTGGGGAAAAGAGACGATGCCGTGAAGGATCTGGAAAAAGCCGTTTCTGTTGAACCGAACTTCTGTAGAGGATATGCTACTCTTGCCGATTTCGCGGGGAAATCGGGGCAGGAGATTGCGTCCCGCTGGTCCGCGAAAGAGGAAGAGTGCCGGAGACGCGCTGCGACCCTTCATCTGGAGGAATCCGAGACATGGCTGGTGGAGTCGCCTGAGGGGAGATGAAGGAGGGGGGAACCTATCCCGCTGCGCGCGCAGCGACGTCCATCGTTCTGTGGGCCCTTCCCGCGTTGTTCCTCGCATTGTCCGCGCTGCTGTCGTCCCGGATTGTTCAGGAGCGGCTGCTCGCCGTTCGGGCCGGGGACCTAGGGGAGAGCAAGGCGAGCCTCTTTTTCGAGATCAGCAGGAACCCGGCGTTCGCGTTCGGGTTCCAGAATTTCCTGGGCGATCTCGCTTGGCTCGAGGCGGTGCAGATCGCGGGAACCTCGAATATCGCCCCGGGGGACTACGACAGGCTCTACGTCCTCCTCCGTACCGTCGGCAACTTCGATCCCCGGTTCGTCGTCCCCTATATCCTGGGGGGGATGATCCTCGGCGGGTCTCCCCAGCACGTCCACGAGGCGATGGACATTCTCCGGCGAGGGATGGAGTCCCACCCGGACGACTGGCGTTTCCCCTTCTATATCGGCTACACCCAGTACTTCTCCCTCGCCGATCCCCTCGAAGGCGCGAGGGCGCTCGAGGCCGCCGCACGGATACCGGGGAGTCCTCCGTACCTTTCCCTGCTCGCCTCGCGGATGTACACGGAGGGGAGGGCGCCGGAGACCGCGCTTTCGTTCCTCGCGGGGATGGTACGCGAGGAGACCGATCCCGCGCGACTCGAGATCCTTCTCAATCGGATGCGGGAGGTGAACGTGGAACTTGATATCCAGGCACTGGAGAAAGCCGTGGCCACCTACCGGGACAGGAGGGGAACTCTCCCTGCCGCTCTCGCGGACCTCGTTCGCGAGGGGGTGATCCGGGAAATTCCCGCGGAGCCGCACGGGGGAACGTACGTTCTGGCACGGGACGGCTCGGTCAGCAGCACCCGCGTGAAAACCCGGCTGAAGGTGTTCCGGAAGCGATGAACTCCCCGAACTCCGTGGTAGCGGTCGAACAGGTCTCCAAATCCTACCCCACCGGTTTCTGGCGGAAGCGCGTCCGGGTGCTCTCGGACCTCTCCTTTACCGTCGCCCGCAACGAGATCGTCGGGTTCCTCGGCCCCAACGGCGCCGGGAAGACGACGACGATCAAGATCCTCAACCGCCTTGCGTTCCCCGACTCGGGGAGGATCACGGTGTTCGGCGAAGAAGTGGGACGGCGGCCGGAAACCCGCCGCCGGATCGGGTTCATGCCCGAGCATCCCTACTTCTATGAATACCTGACGGGGTGGGAGTTCCTGAGCCTTTGCGGGCACCTGAACGGAATGGGGCGCAGCGAAATCGGGGAACGGTCCGCCGAGATGCTTTCCCGGGTGGGGCTTTCCGCCGCGGGCGGCACCGCCATCCGGAAATACTCGAAAGGGATGATGCAGCGGCTCGGACTGGCCCAGGCGCTGCTCCACGACCCGGAGCTCGTGATCCTCGACGAGCCCATGTCGGGTCTCGACCCGATGGGGAGGATGGAGGTCCGGAACCTGATCCGGGAGTTGAAATCTTCCGGGAAGACGGTGTTCTTCAGTTCCCACATCATCTCCGACGTGGAGGCCCTTTGCGACCGCGTCATCATGCTGGATCGTGGAAGGAAGGTTGCGGAAGGGACGATGGAGGAACTGGTCGGGAGAGAGGGGGTCCGGTACGTGGAGATCCTGTTCTCTCCGATTCCCCCGATTGCATGGCTCTCCTCCGCCGGACTTCCGGACGGCGAGGCTTCCGTCCAGGGGAACTATTTGCTCCTGCGGGCCACGGATCACGACGAGGCGAACTCCTGGATCGGGAAGTTCCGGGAAGCGGGGGTGCATGTCCTCTCCTGCGTTCCGGTGAAGAGAGACCTCGAGGATATCTACGTGGAGCGAATGGGGGGGAACTCCCTCGTCGCGGGGGAAGCGGCGCCGGAGCCGCGGCGCATTCCGGGAAGTGGCACCGGAGGGGGAGCGTAGCCATGGCGGGGAGGATCCTCTCGATCGCCGCCAACACGTTTCGGGAAACGATCCGGAACAAGATCCTCTACGCGATCCTCGCGTTCGCCCTGTTCGTGATCGGGCTCTCCTACTTCCTGGCCGACCTGTCCGTGGGGGATCTCGCCCGGATCATCGCCGACGTGGGACTTGCCTGCATCCACATCTTCGGAGTCATCATGGCGGTCTTTCTCGGGATCACCCTGGTAAGCCACGAAGTGGAGAGAAAGACCGTATATCTCATTCTCTCGAGGCCCGTTCCCCGGTGGGAGTTCATCCTCGGGAAGGCGGCGGGGCTCTGCGGCACCCTCTTTCTGACCACCCTCGTGATGGCCTTGACGCTTTTTGCCATCCACGCCGGCTACCTGGGGGCCCCCGAAATCGGGATCTTCGTGGCTTCTGTCGGGATCTACATGGAGCTGGTCCTGCTTACCTGCCTCGCATCCCTCTTCTCCTCCTTCACCACGCCCGTTCTGAGTGCGATCTTCACCCTCTCGATGTTCCTCATCGGCCACGTGTCGAAGGACCTCCTCGTCTTCGGGAGCCGGGCGGCGTCAGGGACGGTTCGGGCGGCCTCGGCTGTCTTGTTCTACCTCCTTCCCAACCTGGAGAGCTTCAACTGGAAGAACGAGGTGGTCCATGGCAGTGCGAGGTCCGGGGCGGTGCTCCCCCTGGCAGCCGCTTACCTGCTGACTTACTGTGCCGCCGTTCTCGTCCTGGCCTGCCTGATCTTCTCGCGGAAGGACTTCAAGTGACGGGAACCGGCGGGTTCCCGATATTCGCCTACGCGGCTGTGGCATTTGCCGCGTCGCTTCTCCTGGCTCTCTACCTGACGCCGATCTTCCGGGACTCCGCGCACCGGTTCGGGATCGTAGACAGGCCCGACGGAAAGCTCAAGATACAGACAAAGCCGGTTTCCTACCTGGGGGGCCTATCCGTCTTCAGCGCCATGCTCTTCCCCGTGTCGATATTTCTCTCGTTCAGCGACGAACTGATGGGGCTTTTGCTCGCTTCCACCATCGTCGTCCTCCTGGGGTTGATCGACGACATCGGAAGGATGTCTCCCCGCATCAAGCTCCTGGTGCAGGTGATCGCGGTCTTCCTGATGGTCAAGTCGGGGATCCGGATACGCGTCGGGTTCCTTCCCCCGCTGCTCAGCATCGCCCTGACCTTCCTCTGGATGCTGCTGATGACGAACGGCTTCAACCTGATCGACGTGATGGACGGACTTGCAGGAGGAGTCGGGTCCGTATCCGCGGCTGCGCTCTCCGTCGTATTCCTGCTGCAGGGAGACCTGATGGGCGTGGTCACGTGCGTTTCCCTTGTGGGCGCCCTCCTGGGATTCCTGCACTACAACCGCCCTCCCGCCCAAATCTACCTCGGCGACACGGGATCGCTCTTCCTCGGGTTTCTCCTGGGGGGACTGGCGATCGGGGGAGATTACACGATCCGCAACCCCCTGGGGTGGCTGACCGCAATCTCCATTTTCGCGGTTCCGCTTTTCGAGATCCTGTTCCTTTCGTATGTTCGTTTCCGGAGGGGCGCGCCGATCATGGCCGGGAGCCGGGACCACTTCAGCCTCCGCCTTCGCAAGTGGAGGCTGACCATTGCCCAGACGGTCCTCTGCAGCTGCGCCGCGGCAGCCGTCTCCGCCGCCGTGGGAATCGTCGCGATGCGCGTCCCGGCAGATACTTCCCTGTACTGGTACGGGTCCCTGTTGGGGTTATTCATCGCGGTTGCGGTATGCCTCAAGGCCGTCGACATGAGCCTGTAGGAGAAGGAAACGATGATCGTCATTCTGGGAGGGGGGATCACGGGGCTTTCGGCGGCGAACGTTCTCACAGCCGCCGGCGAGGAGTGCCTCGTCCTGGAAAAGGAGGCCGACGCGGGAGGACACTGCCGTTCGATCGTCGCCGGGCGGTACGCTTTCGACATGAGCGGACATTTCCTCCACTCCTCCGACCCCGCCATGCTCGATTGGATTCTCCGCATTCCCGGGATCGCCTGGGACGCCGTCGCAAGAGATGCCCGGGTATGGCTTCGGGGGAAGCTGACCCCGTATCCGTTCCAGGCCAACCTAAAGGGGCACGACCCCTCGTTCGTGACGAGATGCCTCGCGGGGTTTGCCGCGGAGCGGATTCAGGAGGCAGTCGACGGGGAGGCGGCCCCTGCGAACCTCGCCGAGTGGCTTATGAGCCGGTTCGGAAAAGAGATGTGCCGGTCCTTCTTCTTTCCCTACAACCGGAAGATGTGGCGCACGTCCCTCGACGAGATGGGATACGAATGGACCGCCTGGTCGGTCCCCGTCCCCCGTTTCGAGGAGCTGCTGGCGGGGGCCCGGGGAGAGACACGGGAAGGGATGGGCTACAACGCAGCGTTCCGTTATCCTCGGCGCGGAGGGATCGGAGCGCTTCCCCGGGCGCTTGCCCGACCCCTCGGGAACAGGGTGCGGACCGGCATCCGGGTCGTCCGCGTGGACCTGCGCCGGAGGATCGTGCACACCTCGGACGGGAAATCGATTCCCTTTCGCGTCGCGATCTCCACGATCCCTCTCCCTGAGCTTTCGAACCGCTGCGACAGCCTCCCGTCCGCAGCCGGGCAGGCATCCTCGGCCCTGAAGTGGGTGAAGGTGCTTGCGATCAACTTCGGGGTTGCGGGAGGAAGAAAACCCCCGGGGCACTGGATCTACGTGCCGGAGCGGTCGTACCCGTTTTTCCGGGCAGGTTTCCTTTCGAATGTGGACCGGTCGGCGGCCCCGGAAGGAGGAGCCTCGATCTTCGTCGAGAAGAGTTTTTCCCCAAAGGCTTATGTCCGGACGGATGCGGAAGTTTCCTCCGCCCTGCGCGGGTTGCGGCGGATGGGGATCCTGCAGCGCGGCAGCGTAGTGGAGGAACGGCGGGAGGTGATGCTCGACCCGGCGTACGTCGTCTTCGACCGCTTGCGGGGAAAGGCCGTGTCGCATCTCACGCGGGAGTTCCGGCGCCGTGGGGTGATCCTGGCGGGTAGGTACGGGGCATGGGATTACTACGGGATGGAGCGGTCGATGGCGGACGGCATGCGCGCGGCCCGGGAAGCGTGGCGGAAGCAGGGGTGAGGGCGTGAAATCAACCGGGAGCGGGGGGGGAGGAAGGCCCCTTGCGTTCGTGGTCCACATCATCACGCTCCTGGAGTGGGGGGGAGCTCAGGAGAACACCCTCTATACCGTCGGGGAACTCGACCCGGAAAGGTACGAGAGGGTCCTCATGTCCGGTGGGGGAGGGATGCTCGACGCCGTGGCGGAACGGATTCCCGCCTGCCGCTTCCTCCGGGTGAAATCTCTCGTTCGCGAGATCCGCCCGCTTACAGACCTTCGGGCGTTCGCCTCTCTCACGGCGATGCTGCGGGAAGAGAAAAGACGTGCCGGAGGCGCCCCGCTCGTCGTGCACACGCACAGCTCCAAGGCCGGCATCCTGGGCAGGGCGGCGGCGCGTGCGGCGGGGGCGGACGTCATCATCCATTCCATCCACGGGTTCGGGTTTCACGACCGCCAGCCCCCGGCGGTCCGGAAGCTCTTTGTGGGGCTGGAGCGAATGGTCTCCCGCTGGACCGATATGTTCGTGGCCGTTTCCGAGGAGAACATCCGGCTCGGGCTGAGGGAAGGAATCTTTTCCGGGGACAGGTGCCGGTTGATCCGGAGCGGTTTCGACACGGGTCGTTTCACCTCCGGGTCGCGGGCCGAGGGGAGGCGCCTCCTCGGACTTTCCGGGGACGCGCCCGTCATCGGAACCTTAGCGGTCTTCAAGCCCCAGAAGGCCCCGCTCGACTTCGTGAATGTAGCGCGCAGGGTGGCGGCGGAAGTACCGAACGCCCGGTTCGTGATGGTGGGGGACGGGGAGCTTCGCGCGGAGGTGGATCGCGCCGTGGCAAAAGGGTCTCTCGATGGCCGTTTTCACATGATGGGGTGGCGCAGGGAGATCCCCGATCTGCTCCGGGCGTTCGACGTCTTCCTTCTCACGTCCCTGTGGGAGGGATTGCCGAAGGTCGTGCCCCAGGCAATGATCTCGGGGGTGCCGGTAGTGGCCACGGCAGTGGACGGGACCCGCGAGATCGTCGACGACGGGAAAGACGGGTTCCTGTGCCGCCCGGGAGACGTGGAGGCCATGGCGAGACGGGTCGTGGCAGTTCTCTCCGGGACGTCTCGCCTCGATCCCTCCTTCAAGCGGGACCGACTTCTTGCGGAATTCGACCAGGCGAAGATGGTACGAGCGCAAGAGTGCCTCTATGAGGAACTTCTTGCCCAAAAAGGATTCCCGTGTCCTCCTTCCTCCTGATCGCCGCCTTTCTCCTTGGGACGTGTCTGGGAAGCTTTTGCAACGTGCTCATCTATCGTCTCCCCCGGGAGGAGTCTATTGTGCGCCCGGGGTCGCGGTGCCCGGCGTGCGGCCGGCCCGTCCGGGCATGGGAGAACGTGCCGATCGTGAGCTTCTTCCTGCTGCGGGGAAAATGCGCCGGATGCGGGAGCAGGATCTCCTGGCGGTACCCCGCCGTGGAAGCGCTTTGCGGAGCCGGGTTCCTCCTGCTTGCCTACGCGGACGGGCCCGGATTCCCCCTGCTCCGGGACCTCGTCTTTTTCTCGCTGCTCGTTCCGATCGTGTTCATCGACATCGACCACCGGATCATCCCCGACGAGCTATCCCTGGGCGGTCTCGCGGCG
>JBFFGP010000028.1:0-7674 GCA_041557435.1 Candidatus Deferrimicrobiaceae bacterium
GGTCACCATCTCGGTCCACTTCGGGTGGGACTATCACTCCGAGTACCACCTCAAGCACTCCGAGCGGTTCTACTCCTGGCTGACCGGCACTATGGGATTCGCCTCCCCGGTGGAGTCCTACGAGCAGTACACCCGCACTTCCGGCCCGCTAATTCTCATTGCACTTCGCATCGTTGAGGGCGCCCCGGGGCGGGGGAATCCAAGGATGGCACGCCTCCTGCTCTTGCGTATCCCGCCTACCACATCATCCCGGCATACCGGGGAGGGGCACGAGATGTCGTCCTGTGGTTGCCGTTGATCCGGCACATCCGACGATCGGGATTCCGGGAAGCGAGAGAAAAAAGGAGGAAGGCAATGAGAAACGTAACGTCCAAAGGAAGAACGGGAGAAACCGCAAGACGGGTCATGGCGATGCTGCTCGCGGCGCTCGCGCTCGGCATCTCTTCGGGAGCATACGCGGAGGAGAGTAAAGGGCCTTCCTTGAGCGCCGACATAACACCCGCGAGCAAGTACGTCTGGCGAGGGCTCATTCTGACCGATGACCCGGTCCTCCAGCCATCTGTCACGCTGTCCCACAAAAATCTGAGCCTGAACATCTGGGCGAACACTGACCTGACGGACATAAACGGGACCTCGGGGGAAATCAACGAGCTGGATTACACGATCGACTACTCCTCCTCCGTCGACAAGGTTAACTTCTCGGTTGGGTTGATCCAGTACACGTTCCCCCACACAGATTTCGAGCCGACCACGGAGATCTACGGCTCCGCCGGGCTATCCGTTCTGCTTTCGCCCACCGTATCCGTCTATTACGACTCGGACGAGGTGGGCGGGCTGTACGGAACCTTCGGAGTCAGTCAGAGCTTCCCCCTGGGCGAGATCATCAAAAAGATATCCCCCAGCCTGGACCTCTCGGGCTCCATCGCGTATGCGACAAGCGACTGGAACGAAGGGTATTACGGAGTAAAAAGCTCAGGACTCGTGGACCTGCTACTGACCGCAAGCCTGTCCGTTCCCATCGACGAGTATCTGTCGCTCGCGCCGTTCGTCAGTTTCTCGCAGGTCATCGACAGCGACCTGAAAAAAGCGGTTGCCGACGACAATGCCACGTTTTTCGGAGCCACACTGTCCGTGTCCTTCTGACGGCAGGAGTTCTTCCGACCCCAACGCGAAGGCGGATATTGTAGGCCCCGACTTCATCGGCGGGCAGGAAAGGAGTTCTTCCATGATGAGATTCGCAACGAAAAAAAGGCCCCTGATCCTCTTTATCATCGCCATCTGCCTGATCGCCGCCGCAAATGGCGCGGTCGGTCTGGCGGAGGATTCCGCTGCCCCTTTGGCGCAGGAGTCAGCCGCTGCGGCAGGCGGATCCGATGTCCCGACGGCGGCCGAGGTCCAGAAGAACCTCGACTTCGTCTGGACGATGGTGGCGGCATTTCTCGTCTTCTTCATGCAGGCGGGATTCGCCATGGTCGAGTCCGGGTTCACCCGGGCGAAGAACGCGGTCAACATCATGATGAAGAACCTGATGGACTTCTCCGTGGGCTCGATCGCGTTCCTCCTCCTCGGGTTCGGGCTGATGTTCGGCACAAGTCCCACCGGCTGGTTCGGAACGGACGGCTTCCTCCTCTCCGACTTCGCCAAAGACGCCGACAAATGGCTCTACGCCTTCTGGATGTTCCAGGTCGTCTTCGCCGCAACGGCCGCCACCATCGTTTCGGGGGCGATGGCGGAGAGAACGAAGTTCTCCGCATACCTCATCTACAGCGCCGTGATCACCGCCCTCATCTATCCCGTTTTCGGCTCCTGGGCATGGGGCAGCCTGCACCACGGCAACGGTTGGCTCGAGAAGCTCGGGTTCATCGACTTCGCCGGATCCACCGTCGTCCACTCCGTCGGCGGCTGGGCCGCTCTCTGGGGCGCGGTCATGCTGGGTCCCCGGATGGGTCGCTACGAGAAGGACGGCAAGGTCATGGCGATCCCCGGACACAACATCCCCATGGCCGCTCTCGGCGTATTCATCCTCTGGTTCGGGTGGTTCGGGTTCAACCCGGGAAGCACGACCGCCGGCAACGCCGACATCGCCCGCATCGCGGTGAACACGAACCTCGCCGCGGCGGCGGGGGCCATCGCTTCGCTTATCGCCTCGTGGGGTATCTTCCGCAAGCCGGACGGAGCCATGGCGCTGAACGGGGTGCTCGCGGGTCTCGTCGCGATCACCTCTCCCTGCGCCACCGTGACACCCATGGCGTCGGTGTACATCGGGGCCATCGCGGGAGTCGTGGTTGTCCTGTCGGTTCTTTTCTTCGACCGGATCCGCATCGACGACCCGGTGGGCGCGATCTCCGTCCACGGCGTCTGCGGAGCATTGGGAACGCTGCTCGCCGCCGTCTTCCACGAGGAGGGGTTCACCATGGCCCGCCTGGGCGTCCAGGCTCTGGGGGTCGCATCCGCCTTCGCATGGGTGAGCGTCACGGCCGGGTTCCTCTTTTTCCTCATCAAGAAGACCGTCGGCCTCCGGGTGAGCGAAGAGGAAGAGATGGACGGACTGGACTATCACGAACACGGCAACACGGCGTACCCCAACTTCCAGCTGATCGAGAAGAGGTAAGCCTCCATGAAAAAAATCGAGGCGATCATCAAGCCGTTCCGGCTCGAAGAGGTCAAGAACGCGCTCCAGGAGATCGGAGTGTCCGGCATGACGGTCACCGAGGTGAAGGGATTCGGTCGCCAGAAGGGGCACACCGAGATTTACCGGGGGGCCGAGTACGTGGTCGAATTCGTCCCGAAACTGAAGATGGAGGTGACGGTGGCTGCCGACACGGTACCCGTGGTGGTGGAGACGATTCTCACCTCCGCCCGCACCGGCAAGATCGGCGACGGGAAGATCTTCGTCTACGACGTGGACGAGGTTGTCCGGATCCGGACGGGAGAGCGGGGCCGGGAGGCGTTGTAGCGGCGAATTCCACGGAAGACGTTTCCCCGGGGTCTGTGCGGGAATCCCCCTCCTCCCGCGCAGCCCTCTCCCCCCGGGCTTTCGTATCCTCCTTCGCCGGGAAACCGCAGGGACAAAGAGGACTTCGAGACCACGAAGGATAATTCGCCGGAGCCTCAAGCGGCCTGGAGCCGCCTTGCTGCATTGGCAAGGAAGGACTACCAACCGGCTACGTGCAGGAGGAAAAGCCACCCGGTGATCGTGACGGCCGACGCCGCCGTGGACAAGACGATGATCGTTCCCGCGAGGTTCGTGTCCCCTTTGAGCTGCGACGCCATCACGTAGGTGACCACTGCCGTCGGGCACCCCATCATGATGACTCCCACGCGCAGGTCGTCCCCCGCAAGATCCAGCCACCGGTAGATGGCGACCGCCAGGGCCGTCATCAGGAGGATCTTGATCCCCGCCGCAATCGCCGCGAGGCGAAACCCCGTGCGGGCCCTCTCGAAGGAGAAGGACCCTCCGAGACAGAGAAGGGCCAGCGGCAGCGTCGTCCCGGACAGGATCGCAAGCGTCCTGTCTGCGAGCGCGGGGAGGGGGATCTTGAACAGGCTCCAGAGGATTCCGAATAAGGCGGAAAGGAGGACGGGATTGATGGCGAGCTGGTACGCGACCTGCGCCGCGTTCTCCCTGGCTCTCCCTTTCCCGTTGGCGTTCGGAGTGACAAGGGCGATGATCGCGAGGGAGTTGATCAGGGGGACCATGAAGCCCAGGAGGATCCCGGCCTTCAGGAGGCCGATATCCCCGACTGCGGAGAAGACGACCGGCAGTCCCACGTAGGCGAGGTTCGCCCGGACCGCCCCCTGGACGAACGAGCCGCGCTCTCCGGGAGTGATGCCCATGTTCCGGGAGAGAAGGGTGGCAATGAGGAACGTGGCCACGGTCGCCGCGTACCCGCCAATGACGAGGGGTGCGTTGAACGCCTCCCGGAAGTTCGAGGTGCCGATCTTGTAGAACAGGAGAGCGGGGAGCAGGAGGTAATAGACGAGCCGGTTCGCCGTGTCGATGAAGGGCTCCTCGATGAACCGAAACCGGCGTGCGGCGGCGCCGATGGCGATCACGAAGAAAACCGGCAGAACCGCCTGCAGGATGTCCATGGTCCTCCCGTCCTCACGAAAAACGGGCGACCTGCGAAAAGCAGGGTCGCCCGTCCCGAATCGTCCGTACGTCTTGCGGTCCGCCCGGGGAGCTTTTCCGGCGCTACCTCGCCACGGGACCGCGGATCTTCGTCAGATAATCGATGATCACCCCGGCTTCCGCATCGGTGATGGGGCACCCGTTTCCATTCTTCATGCGCGTCACCGTCGTGGTCCAGCCCGCCTTGTCCTTAGTCTTCCCGAGAGGGCGGCTTACGGGATGGCAGATCGAGCACTTCGACTCGAACAGCGCTTTGGCTTCCGGGTCGCCGCCGCCCGCGGACGGGACGGCCGGACCAGGACCCCCTTCCCCTCGCGGTGCGGGTGCCCTCCGTTCTCTTTCGTGCTCCTCGTCGTCGTCGGGTCCTCGGGGGACACCCGGGCCCCGGACGATGGCGAGGTAGTCGATGATCGTCCAGGCCTCCTCGTCCGTGATGGGACAGCCGTTCCCGTTCTTCATCCGCATCACGGTCTCGACCCACCACTTCCGCTCCCTGCTCTTGCGCAAGGGGCGACTCAGGGGGTGGCAGATGGAACATTTGGCCTCGAACAGCGCCTTGGCCTCAGGGTCGGCGACCGACACCGAAGGGAACACGTCCACGCCGCGCCTCCCGCGGCGGTTCCTGCCGCGGTGTCCCCCCTCCTCGTCGTCGCCCCCCCGCCTCGCGTGAAGTTCCGCTGGGTCGGGACGAGCCGCCGGGACGGATCCGGGAAGGATCCACCCCGCGAGAAGCAGAACTGCGACCGCCGCCGAGCCTTTCCCGAAAGGCGTCACTCGGATCAGTTCCCCTTCGGGCCCCGCTCCGAGACGAGGTAGCCGATGATCCGTTGCGCTTCCTCGTCCGTGATGGGACATCCGTTCACATTCTTCATGCGCGTGACCGTTGCGGTCCAGCCCGCCTTGTCCTTGGTCTTTCCCAGGGGGCGGCTCAAGGGGTGACAGATGGAACACTTCGCCTTGAACAGCTCCTTCGCCGATCCTTGCGCCGGGTCGGCCGCAAATGCCGTGCCGCATGCCAGGAAGAGCGCTGCGGCCAAAACCGCAATACAACGCTTTACGTTCATAATGTCCCTCTCTTGTTTCCGGAGAAATTTACTTCCCGTGTTTCGATGAAAGGTACGCCAGGATCTTCTCGGCGTCCGCATCGGAGATAAAGCCGGGCTTCTTCCCCCGCATCTCCTTCAGGATCGACGCCCACTTCTCCTTGGTCTCGGTGCGGGCAGTGGCCCGGCCGAGGGTATGGCAGACTCCACACATATTCTCGAAGAGGACTTGTCCCTCCTCCACGGCGGAGATTGCCAGGGACGAAGCCTCGGTCTTCGGCTCCTCCTTCTTGGCACACCCGGAGACGGCGGCAACCATAAGCAGGATGAGGAGAAAGGAAAAGACGGCCCGCAGGCGCATGTGGCACAACCTCCCGTCATGGATGAGATGGTTCTCATCTTACCCCCTGTATTGCTGTGACTCAACCGAAATTGGGGCGGGATGGAGTTGTCTGCTATGATAAAAAGATATGACCTGAAAAAGGAAGCGCCGTAATGATCCGTGTCCGCATGCCGCAGAAGAAAAAGGAACTGGAGATCCCCGGCCCGAAGCGGGTCATGGACATCCTGGCAGTCGCAGGTGTCCGTCCCACCACGGTCCTCGTGACGCAGGGGAAGAGGCTGCTCACCAAGGACCAGCGCGTCGAGGACGGCGAAACCGTGGACATCATCTCCGTCGTCTCCGGAGGGTAACCCGTGAAGTGCAAGCGATGCAGGAAGGCCGAAGCCGCGGTCGACCTTCCCAGCCACCATTCCGCCTTCTGCCCCGGCTGTTTCTTCGTGTTCTTCCGCCGGCAGGTCGAGGAAGGGGTCCGGAAGTTCTCCCTCCTCGCCCCGGACGACCGTGTGCTCGTATGCGTCTCCGGCGGCAAAGACAGCCTCGTCCTCTGGGATATCCTCATGGAGCTCGGGTACGATACGGAAGGGCTCTACATCGACCTCGGGATCGACGGTTACTCGGACCGATCGAAGGAAAAGGTCCTGGCTTTCGCCGCCACTCGGGGGAAGGAACCTCTCATCGTGGACCTGCGCCGGGAAGGGATGCCGATTCCCGAGGCGGCGAAGAGTTCCCGCAAGGAGGAGTGCTCCGTCTGCGGAACGGTGAAACGGTACTTCTTCAACCGGATCGCGATCTCGCGGGGGTTCTCCGTGGTCGCCACCGGCCACAACCTGGACGATGAGGCGGCCAGGCTTCTGGGGAACCTGATGCACTGGCACCGGGAGCACCTGGAACGGCAGCATCCCCTCCTTCCCGAGACGGGCCATGGGCTGGTGCGGAAGGTCAAACCGCTTTGGCGCGTAAGCGAGATGGAGACGGCGGCATACTGCTTCCTGAAAGGGATCGACTACGTGACCGAAGAGTGCCCGATGAGCCACGATGCCACCTCCCTCATCTACAAGGAGGCCCTCTCCCTGATCGAGGAGAAGATGCCCGGTACCAGGAGCAAGTTCTACCAGGGGTTCCTTACCGAAAGGGGGACATTCTTAATCTTTTTGACGAACGGGGGGAGCGACGATGCGTCCTTCTCCCCCGGTGATCCTTCGGGGAAGTGCACGGCCTGCGGTGCGCCGACATACGCCGAGACGTGCGGTTTCTGCCGCCTGAAGGAGAAGGTGCAAAAAGGAGCGGCCCGCTGATGGAGGGCAGAAAACCCGGGGGGCCGCTGCGCGAGGGGGAGGAGGTGATCCTCGTCGACCCGAAGGGGGAGGAGCACATGATCACCCTCTCCCCGGGAAAACCCTTCGGGACTCACAAGGGAAACATTCTCCACGAAGACATCATCGGCAAACCGGACGGCAGCCGTGTCTGGACCGCGATGGGGACGCAGTACCAGGTCTTCCGGCCGACGTTCAACCAGTACGTCATGAACCTCAAGCGGCACGCCCAGATCATCTACCCGAAGGACATCGGCCCCATCCTCCTGTGGGCGGACATCTTCCCCGGGGCCACCGTTGTCGAGGCGGGGATCGGCTGGGGGGCGCTAGCGATCAAGCTGCTCGAGGCGGTGGGCCCCTCCGGCCGACTCGCCTCCTACGAGGTGCGGGAGGACTTCGCCGCAAGCGGAGCCCGGACGGTCAAGCGTTTTCTCGGCGCATGCGCCAACCACGAGATCAAGGTGCGTGACATCTACCGGGGGATAGAGGAGAGAGAGGTGGATCGTATCGTACTCGACCTGCCGGAACCGTGGCACGTCGTCTCCCACGCCGCCCAGTCGCTCGTACCGGGGGGAATTCTCCTCTCCTACCTTCCTTCGACGATCCAGGTGAAGCAGATGGTCGACCGGGTCGAGGAAGAGGGTGGATTCACTCCGGCGGAAGTGTTCGAGGTGATC
The DNA here is from genome assembly GCA_041557435.1 of Candidatus Deferrimicrobiaceae bacterium. Lineage (GTDB taxonomy): Bacteria > Desulfobacterota > Deferrimicrobia > Deferrimicrobiales > Deferrimicrobiaceae > JBFFGP01. The sequence goes on from JBFFGP010000028.1 coordinate 7,509, forward strand.
CATCGTCCCTGGCACGTCAAGGGCCAGTCCGTCCGCCCAGTCCAGTGGATGTTCTCCCACTCGGCGTTCCTCATCGTCTGCCGAAAGCTCTCCTAAGAACAGGGACGTTCCTAAGAACTTTCCTTTCCGGGTATTTTTCTTCCAGGTTTCCTGCTTGCGGACCTTA
>JBFFGP010000029.1:0-7531 GCA_041557435.1 Candidatus Deferrimicrobiaceae bacterium
AGATATTCACCGGTATATTAGATATTCACCGGGGAGAATTCGTCTCCTCCCTTCCAGAAAGAAAACGCGCTGTTTCCCCTGCAACCGAAATCGCACCTCGACCCAAGGAACGGGATCAACAGCACGGCGGCTGCCAACGGTCTCATCCCCCCTCCCTTCCCTTGAGATGGCTGTTTGTATGATAATTATCCCACTACAACCGATTTCGCGGATAAGGAATGGCATCCCAGGTACTATCGCTTGATGACGACCCGAAGGGTCGTCCCCGGAAAACGTGGCTCCGCCTGGCAGGAACCCTCCTCCTTTGCTTTTTCCTGGGAATGGGGACCGGGCTCGTCCTGCTGGCGAGGTTCGGTACCTTCCCTTCCTACGAGTCCATCCAGGAGTACCGGCCGAGTGTCTCCTCCAAGATCTACGACCGCTACAACCAGGTGGTAGGGGAAATCTACCTCGAGAAGAGGACTCTCGTCCCCTATGGTCAGGTCCCCCCCCACGTCGTTAACGCTTTCGTCGCAGCCGAGGACGCCAACTTCTTCAAGCACCGGGGGATCGATTTCACCGCGATCGCCCGTGCCGGCGTCAAGGATCTGTTGGGGGGCAGCTTCGCCCAGGGGGGGAGCACCATCACCCAGCAGACGGTGAAAAACCTCTTCCTCACCCGCGAAAAGAGCATTCGCCGCAAGATCAAGGAACTGATCCTTGCCTACCGCATAGAAAGAAACATGAGCAAGGAGGAGATCCTCTACCTGTATCTGAACCAGATCTACCTGGGGGAGGGCGCGCACGGGGTAGAGGCGGCCTCGCGGACGTATTTCGGGAAGGGAGTGGGGGAACTGGGGTTGGCGGAGGGCTCCCTGCTCGCCGCCCTTCCCAAGGCACCCAACCGGTACTCCCCCAGGACCAACCCCGACCTCGCAAAGGGAAGGCAACGGTATGTCTTCCGGAGGATGGTGGAGGCGGGATTCCTCACGCAGGAAAAGGCCGACGAAGCCTACGCCGCCAAAATCGTCCTCGCGCCCCCTTCCACCTTCCGGTCCAAAGCTGCCTACTTTCTTGAACAGGTCCGGATCTACCTGACGGAAAAATACGGGACGGAATCCCTGTACCAGGACGGACTTCGCATCTACACGACGATCGACCAGCGGCTGCAGGAAGCGGCCCATGACGGGCTGATTGAAGGAATCAAGACAACGGAGGAGAGGAACAAATACGAAGGGCTCCAGGGTGCGGTCCTGGCCCTCGACCCTCAAACGGGGGCGGTCCTTGCCATGGTGGGAGGGACCGATTTCGCGCAGTCGCAATTCAACCGCGCGTTGCAGGCAAGAAGGCAGCCCGGTTCGGCATTCAAGCCCATCGTGTACGCCGCGGCGCTTTCGAAAGGAAAAACGGTCGTTTCCATGACGGACGATTCCCCCATCGAGTTCGACAGGAACGAGGAGGAACTCTGGAAGCCGAGAAACTACGACGGAACCTTCCTCGGACCGATCCCGCTCATCGAGGCTCTGGCCAAATCCCGGAACCTGGCCACCATCCGGCTCCTGAACGAGGTGGGTGTCGGGACCGCCCTCCGGACAGCAAAGGCGCTGGGCATCGAATCCCCGATCAAGAGAAACCTCTCCATCGCCCTGGGATCCTCGGGGGTAACCCCGCTGGAAATGTGCCTCGCGTACGCGACGATCGCCAACGGAGGGATGCGGCCCACACCGTTTTTCGTGCGCGAGGTGCGCGATGCACAAGGGAACGTCCTGGAGCGAACTGCGCCTGCGATCGAACGGGCGATTCCGCCCGATACGGCCTACCTGATGATCCGGATGATGCAGGAGGTCATCCTGAGCGGGACAGGCAGGGCCGCGAAGGGGCTCGGGCACCACCTCGCCGGGAAGACCGGCACCACGAACGAGAACACGGATGCATGGTTCATCGGTTACTCGCCCGACCTCGTGGCGGGGGTCTGGGTCGGGTTCGACACTCCGCGCTCCCTGGGCGATCGCCAGTCGGCGGCCGCCGTGGCTCTGCCCATCTGGATCCGTTTCATGCGGCAGGTCCTGCCCCTCTTCCCCAACCGGGACTTCCCCGTGCCCCCCGGGATCACCTTCGCACGTGTCGATCCCCGATTCGGCAATACGCTTCCCTCAGGCTCCTACGGAGGGGCCCTTCTCCCCTTCCGGGTTGGGACGATACCCGAACCGAATTTTCTCTGGAGGAGGATCGGACCGTTGCATCCCTCCCCGGACGACCTCCTCTGAGGGGAGGGCAGGGCGGGGAGGTTCCTTATTGCTTCACGGATACGATGACCATCCGGCCGGATTCGTCCGTACAGGGATCTCCCGAAAGGGAGCCGAAAATATCCTTCACCCGCATCCCGGCAATCCTGAGCATCGCCTCGAGCTCGTCAATCGAGTACACCCTCACGTCGAAGGTGGAGGAAATCCGGATCCCGTCCTGGCGGAACAGGACGTGTTCCGCCGTCGCGCGCATGGTGCAGTGGTTGAACCGGATCGACATCCGGAGCTTCCCCGATGGGACCTCGATCGTCTGGTCCCCGTCCTCCAGCCGGGATAGCCCCTTCTCGGCGTTCCTCAAATCCAGGAGGAGGATTCCCTCCTCCTTCAGGCTCATCCCCACATTGTCCAGCACCTTCTGGTTCTCCTCGTCGTTGAAGTACCCGAAGGAAGTGAACAGGGAGAGGCACAGGTCGAACGTGCCGGGGCGCCGGAATACCCGCATGTCCTCGCGCACCCATTCCACGGCGACCCCTTCCTTGCGGGCCCTCGTTCGGGCGATCCCCAGCATCTTCTCCGAAAGATCCACGCCGGTCACCGCGAACCCCCTGCGAGCGAGCGGAATGGCATGCCTTCCCCGCCCGCACCCCAGATCCTCCACCGCAGAGCCGGGCTGCAGCGCCAAAAGGTCTATGATCTCATCCACCTCGTTTTCGGCGTTCCCCTCGAGCGGCCCGAACAGTTCCGGATACCTCTCGTCGAAAATCGTCTCGAACCACGCGCCCGGCATACCGGACCCCTTCTATCCCTTCACGACAGCCACGGGCCGAAGCCTTGCCACTTTCCTCGCGAGCCCCGCATCGTGCACGACGCTTACGACTTCGGACACGTTCTTGTACGCCTCGGGGATCTCCTCGGCGAGGGTCTTGTGGGATGCGCTTGCGACGAGCACCCCGCGTTTTTCCATTTCCTGGACGATCGATTTTCCCCGCACGCTTGCCTTCGCCTGGGTCCGGCTCATTCTGCGGCCCGCGCCGTGGCAGGTCGAGCCGAACGATACGCGCATCGCCTCCGGGGATCCGGCCAGGATGAACGATGCAGTCCCCATATCCCCCGGGATGAGGACCGGTTGTCCGACGTGCCGGTACGCTTCCGGAATCTCCGTGTTCCCCGCGGGGAAGCAGCGGGTTGCGCCCTTCCGGTGGACGAGGACCTTTCGTTTCTTTCCGTCGACCTCGTGCACCTCGAACTTGGCGTTGTTATGCCCGCAGTCGTATACCAGTCGCATTCCCAGGTCCCGCGGTCCCATCCCCAGAAACCGCAGGAAGCACTCCCGGGCCTGGTGCGCAAGCAACTGCCGGTTGGCGAACCCGTAGTTCGCAGCCGCGGTCAGCGCGGACAGGTACCGTTTCCCCTCGGGGGAGCGGATGTGCGCGCAAGCCAACTGCCTGTCGGGGAGATCGATCGCGTTCCGGCGCATGTAGTCGGCCATCGTCACCAGGTAGTCGTCGCACACCTGGTACCCCAGCCCCCGGGACCCGGAGTGAATGACCACGGCCGCCTGCCCCGGGAAGAGCCCGAACGCCCGGGCGGCCTCCTCGTCGAACACTTCCGCAACCTCATCGATCTCGAGGAAGTGGTTTCCCGACCCGAGGGTCCCCAACTGGTTTCTCCCCCTCTTTTTCGCGACGGCGGAGACCGCGTCGGGGTCCGCGCCAGGAAGTTTTCCCCCGCTCTCGGTGCAGGCGATGTCTTCCGCTGAGGCATACCCCCGAGAGGCCGCCCAGCGGGAGCCTTCGACCAGGACTTTCTCCTCATCCTCCGCCGAGAGGCGAACGAAACCGGTTGATCCGACTCCTGAGGGGACTTCGCGGTGGAGGGTGGCCAAGAGCTCCCGCAACTTCGGTCGCAACGCGTCAACTGTCAAGTCGGACCGAAGGAGGCGAACCCCGCAGTTGATGTCATACCCCACTCCTCCGGGAGAGACCACTCCCTCCTCGGCGTCCATCGCGGCGACTCCGCCGATCGGGAAGCCGTACCCCCAGTGAATGTCGGGCATCCCGATGCTGTGCTTCAGAATTCCGGGGAGGTAGGCCACGTTCATGACCTGTCGCACGGATTCGTCGCGCACGATGTCTCCCATCATCGCCTCGGAAGCGAAGATGAGCCCCGGGACCCGCATTCCCTCCTCTCGCGGAATCTCCCACATCGTTTCGGACAATTTCTTAATTTCGACATCCCGGAAACGCATTCCCGTCCTTCCTTTCGCGACAGTCCTCCCGGGCGCCCGAAGGAGGAGGGGTTACACGTCCAGCACGAAACGGGCGAGATACCCCCCCGGCATCTTCTCCACGGCCAAGGCGTGCGCCGTCACCGCCTTGATCTCCCGGTCGACGGGATGTCGGGAGACGTCGAGGGACTCTCCCGCCACCGTCAATGTCACATGCTTTCCCTTTATCGTAACATGCGCCGTACGGGCGAGAAACCCGTGGACGGTAAACATCAGAAGCGCTTCACGCAGCAGGAAAAAAAGCTGTTGTCCGGTGGTGTTCCCGGTCACCTCTGCGGTGCGGTCCTCCGCCTTCCGCACGGTCCGCCTGTCCACGACAAGTGAGAAGAGAGCGAGAACGCAGGAAGAGAACAGGCCGGGAAGATCCCCGCCACGGACCTCCAGCATGAGGTCCGCCGTGTGCGGGAGAAGGCGGAACCGGTGACGTTTCATGTACCGTCCGTCAGACGGGCAGCGAAGAACCTCGGCAAACCGGCAGCGAGAACCTTCCGTTGGCAGGACTTCATGTCGTACAACACGCGGATCCAAGAGACCTCCCCGGAGTGCGTATCGAACATCAGAAACGAGGCGCGTGGGTCCCGGTCGCGCGGCTGCCCGACGCTCCCGGGGTTCAGCATCGCCGTCTCGCCTTCCAAAATCCGCAAGCCTTCCAGGGGAGCGGATACGGTGCTCCCGTCCTTTCTCCGGACGAAGGCAGCGGGCACATGCGTATGACCGAAGAACACCACGCGGGGTAAGGAGCCGCCGGATAGCATGTCGATCTCCTCCTCCGCGTCCTCGAGAAGGAAAAGGTAGCGGTCCGGGTCGGAGGGGGCGCCGTGGGCGAGCAGAATCCCATCGGGCAGCACAAGGCGATCTGGCAGGCTTGCGAGATACGCCGCCGAGTCGGCGGAGATGTTCTCCGTGGACCACCGGGCGGCGAGCAACGCCGGGGCGTGAAATAACTCGCCGTTCGCTTTCCCGCTCACGACCGCGTCGTGGTTGCCGATGACCCCCGCCGCCGCATTGTTCCTGGTCCAACGGACGCACGCTTCGGGCTCGGCGTTGTACCCCACGAGGTCGCCCAGGTGGACCACTCGGTCCGCGCGCCGCAGATCGATCTCCCGCGCGACGGCATCCAAAGCGTCGCCGTTGGAGTGGATATCCGATACGACCGCAAGCCTCACGCCGAATTCGTCTCCCACGCCTCGCCGCGGGCCGGCCCGGCGTGAAGTCCCTTCGGGAAACGCGTCAGCCGCCGGCCGTCGCCACCCCGAAGTCCCCCGGCAGGACGCGCCGCATCGTCTTCCGGGAGGAATATTCCCGGACGAGTTCCATGAAGATCTCCAGCTCGTACCGGCGGTCCACGTGCGTCCCGTCAAAGTATAGCACGCGGACCGGGAGACCTTCGCAGTCGCGGGACACGCGGGGATACACGGCCTCGGATACGATACCGTTCATGCACGAGAAGGGGTTGATGTCGAGGATCCCGTCTGCCCCCTTCCCATACAGGTATACCGACTTCCCCACCGACAGCAGCATCTCCCCCAGGGTTCCCTCGGGCACCAGGTAAGGGCGGGCGAGCTCCATCACCTCCCGTATGTCGTGCGGTTCCTCGTATCCGCGGAAGTCCGCCTCGAACACCTCGAGGAGGGCATGCTCGTCCTTCCGCTGGAAATGCCACTTCAGCTTCGCCCCGAGCATCTCGAAGCTCAAGGTCCTGCCGTGCCGCCTGAGCTCCCTGTGGTGATCGGCGTTGGTGTACCACACCCACTCCGTCACATCGGAAATCCAGCATTCTCCCCCGGCTTCTTCCACCTTGCGCACCACGTCGTCGTTGCTGAAGGCGTTGAGCCGGCAGAAGATCTCCCCGACAACTCCGATCAGCGGGCGCGGAGAAGAGAAATCCGCCGGCACGTTTCGGAGCAATTCACGTCCTTTCCGAAGTGCCGCGACGATCCGTGCGAGCTTCTCCCCGTTCTTCCCGCCGGGAATCTCCACGGCACGGCACAGGAGACCGACCGCATCCTCGAACGCACGGTCGGCCGCGCCCCTCTCCGTTTCGTAGGGGCGAACCCGGAGGAGAAGCTTCTGAAGAAAGTCTCCTCCTACCATCGCCCGCCATGCGGTCCGGAGAAGCTCGTCCGCATGGTCACCCACACCGCTGTACCCGTCCGAGCACGTGGGAGAGACGAAAATTACATCGCCGTATCCCATATCGTCGAGAACCATCTTCATGAAAGGCCCGTACTGCCCGAACCGGCAAGGCCCGTTGGAGGCGGGCATGAAGAGCGCCATCTTTTCGGGGGCGATCCCCCCGTGAACCAGAAGTTTGAGGGTGTCGCCCAGCGTCACCTTCTGGGGAAGGCATTCCTCCCCCGAGGAGAAGCGCCCGCCCAGGAGAAGCGTCTCCTCGTCCGAGGGTGGCATGGGCCTGGCGTCGATCCCGACCGACCGGAACGCCGCCGATATGGTGCGCACTCCCGCCTCGGTCATCGGGGGGATGAATACCGTTCGTCCAAACAGCGGTGACCCGCTCACGTTTCCGCCCACCAGCGCAATACCCCCTTGCTGTCAAGATACGCCTCGCACCGGGTCATGTACCCCGCATCGTTTGCGTGTCCGTCGAACTGGAGGGAAAGGTACGGGGCGCCGGATGCCTTCTGGATGAAGTGCCGTATGAAGGAATCCGGCCCGCACTTGAAATTGGTGATGTAGATAATGTGGAACTTCGGCCGGTTCCTGCACCATTTGGCCGCAGCGATGATCTTCCTGCCGTAGTTCCAGAACATGTTTTCGTGAATCTCCCGGATGTCGATATCGTCCACGGGCAGGAAATCGATCGGGATCACGTTCGCGCCGTACTGGTCTCGCAGCTTCGTGGGGATGTTCAGGTTGACATCCCGATCGTAAAGGTTGTAAGAGCGCCCGATCATGACGACGGCGTTGGCTCCCGCCTTCTCCACCTCGGAGACCGCCACCGCGCCGCGGTCGATGAGGAAGTTGCTGAACCGGCGCTGCTCCTTCCATCCCTCCCGGA
>JBFFGP010000030.1:0-7446 GCA_041557435.1 Candidatus Deferrimicrobiaceae bacterium
AGGAGTTCGACTGGAGCTGCGAATATTACGCGAAGCACGGGCGGATGATGCCCGAGAACGGGCTCGATCTCCTGCGGCTGCACGACGCGATCTACCTCGGGGCCGTGGGGTACCCCGGGGTTCCCGACCACGTCTCCCTGTGGGGTCTGCTGATCCCGATTCGCAGGTCGTTCCAGCAGTACATCAATCTTCGCCCCGTCCAGCTGCTGCCCGGGGTGCGAACTCCCCTCGCGAACCGGCGACCGGAAGAGATCGATTTCTACGTCGTCCGGGAGAACAACGAGGGAGAGTATTCCAACATGGGCGGCCGCCTGTACGAGGGGCAGCCCAACGAGATCGTCGTCCAGAACGCGGTGTTCACCCGCCTGGGGGTGGAACGGGTCGTCCGGTACGCCTTCGAACTCGCCCGGAAAAGGGAACGGAAGCGGGTCACCTCCGCAACCAAGTCGAACGGAATCAACATCACGATGCCGTACTGGGACGAAATCTTCTGGTTCCTGGCGAAGGAGTATCCGGACGTCGAGGCCAACCAGTTCCACATCGACGCCCTCGTCGCGCGGTTCGTCACGCACCCGCAGGATTTCGACGTCGTGGTGGGAAGCAACCTGTTCGGGGACATCCTGTCGGACCTGGGCCCCGCCATCGCGGGAAGCATCGGGATCGCGCCCTCCGCGAACCTGAACCCGGAAAAGAAGCACCCCTCCATGTTCGAGCCGGTCCACGGGTCCGCCCCGGACATCGCGGGCAAGGGGATCGCCAACCCGATGGGCCAGATCTGGTGCGGCGCCATGATGCTCGACCACCTGGGGTTCCCCGAGGCGGGCGACCTCGTCATGGAGGCGATGAAGTCCGTCCTCGCGGAGGGAATCTGCACGGCGGACATCGGGGGGAAAGCAAACACCGCCGAGGTGACGGACGCCATCTGCGCGAAGATCCGCAAGACCGGTCCCAAGGCCCGATAGCGGGAATTCCGGGAGGAACGATCATGCGCACGCACAGGATCGCGGTGATCCCGGCCGACGGCATCGGGAAAGAGGTCATCCCCGCGGGAGTCCGCGTTCTCCAGGCAATCGCGGAGCGCGACGGGGCGTTCCGCTTCGAGTTCAAGACGTTCCCGTGGGGGAGCGACTACTATCACGAGCACGGACACATGATGCCCCCCGACGGCCTGGAAACGCTGCGTGCCTTCGATGCGATCTTTTTCGGCGCCGTGGGGCACCCTTCCCTCCCGGACCACATCACGCTGTGGGGGCTGCGCCTTCCCATCTGCCAGGGGTTCGACCAGTATGGGAACTACCGGCCCGCGCGCATCCTTCCCGGGATCGCGGGACCACTCCGGGGTCGCACCGGCAGGGACCTGGACTGGATCATCGTCCGGGAGAACACGGAAGGGGAATATTCGGGCGTCGGGGGAAGGGCCCACAGGGGCCTGCCCGGAGAGGTGGCGATGGAGGTGTCGGTGTTCACGCGTCCCGGGGTGGAGCGGATCATGCGGTTCGCCTTCGGCCTGGCGCGGAAGCGGCCCCGGCGGCTGCTGACGCTGGTGACGAAGTCGAACGCGCAGCGCCACGGCATGGTCCTGTGGGACGAGATCTTCGCCGAGGTCGCCCGGGAGTTTCCGGATGTGGCGACCGACCGGATGCTCGTGGACGCGGTCACCACGAGAATGGTGCTCAAGCCCGGGACGCTCGACGTGCTCGTCGCCTCCAACCTTCACGCGGACATCCTCTCCGATCTCGCGGCGGCGCTGTCGGGCAGCCTCGGGATCGGCCCGACGGCGAACATCAACCCGGAACGAACGTACCCGTCGATGTTCGAACCGATCCACGGGTCCGCCTTCGACATCATGGGGAAAGGGATCGCCAATCCCCTGGGCACGATCTGGACCGCGGTCCTGATGCTGGAGCACCTGGGGGAAGGGGAAGCCGGCGAGCGCCTCATGGGGGCCATCGAGAAGGTGACCCGCGCAGGCAAGACCCTGACCCCCGACCTGGGCGGGACGGCAACGACCGTCGAGGTCACGGACGCCGTGATCGCCGCATTGGGGAACTGACCCGGCGATGAGGATCGTCGACATAAAGGAGCGCACCGCTTCCATCGCCTCCCCCATCCGCAACGCGTACATCGACTTCCGCGGGATGACGGTGTCGGTTGCGGCCGTGGTCACCGATGTGATCCGGGACGGCAAACCGGTCGTGGGATACGGGTTCAACTCCAACGGCCGGTACGCCCAGGGATGCCTGCTGCGGGAGCGGTTCCTCCCCCGCGTGCGCGAGGCCGATCCCTCGACGTACGTGTCCGGGGCCCGGGACAACCTCGACCCCTTCCGGCTCCGGGACATCCTGATGGCCAACGAGAAACCGGGCGGCCACGGAGAGCGCTCGGTGGCGGTGGGCGTCATCGACATGGCCGTCTGGGACGCGGTGGCCAAGATAGAGCGTAAACCCCTTTACCGTCTGCTCGCCGACCGCTACAACGGCGGTGCCGCCGCAAGCCGGGTTTTCGTCTACGCTGCGGGCGGCTATTACTACCCCGGGAAAGGGACACAGGAACTGCGGGACGAAATGAGCCGATACCTGGACGCCGGGTACCGGGTGGTGAAGATCAAGATCGGGGGTGCCCCCCTGGCGGACGACCTGAGAAGGATCGAGGCGGTCCTTTCCCTGGTGTCCGATGGAGACCGCCTTGCCGTTGACGCGAACGGCCGCTTCAATCTCGACGCAGCGGTGGAGTACGGAGATGCTCTCGGCCCTTACTGCCAGCGCTGGTACGAGGAGCCCGGAGACCCCCTCGACTACCGGCTCCACGCCGATCTGGCGGCCCGGTACCAGGGTCCCATCGCAACCGGGGAAAACCTGTTCTCCATGCAGGATACGAGAAACCTGCTGCGCCACGCGGGGCTCCGCAAGGACAGGGACATCCTCCAGATGGACCCGGTCCTGTCCTACGGCCTGGTGGAGTATCTCCGGATGCTCGAGGTGCTTGGGGAGATGGGCTGGTCCCGCGACCGCTGCATCCCCCACGGCGGACACCAGTTCGCCCTCAACATCGCCGCCGGCCTCGGGCTGGGGGGGAACGAATCGTACCCCGAGGTGTTCGCCCCGTTCGGGGGATTCGCCGACACCACACCGGTGGAGGATGGAATGATCCGCCTGCCGGAAGTCCCGGGCGTCGGCTTCGAGGCCAAGTCGGACCTGATGGATCTCATCCGCTCTCTCTTCGGTCCCTAGCGGCGAAGGAGGGCGGATTTCAGGGGCAGGCACCGTGCAGGGACGAAGGTGCGGTCCCTTCCGCCGAATGGGACGTCTTCTCGGACAGGACGTGCCAGACGGGCATCTCCCCTTTTCCCTTCACCCAGACCGTTCCCCTCGGCTCGCAGAGGAAATCGTCCTTGATCCGTTCGTAGGAGCTGGTCGTGATCTGCACCCTGCCGCTCGATCCATGGTGTTCCATCCGGCTGGCCACGTTCACCGTGTCACCCCAAAGATCGTAGATGAATTTTTTCCTCCCGATCACTCCCGCAACCACCGGTCCGGAATGGATGCCGACCCGGAGGGAGATCCGCGGGACGTCGCCGAACCCGCGCCTTTTCACGTAAGCCAACATCTCCAGCCCGAGACGGGCGAGGACGTGTGCATGATCGTGGCGCCATCGCGGCACCCCCGCTGCCACCATGTAGCAGTCGCCGATGGTCTTGATCTTCTCGAGACCGTACCGGCCCGCGAGATCGTCGAAGTGCGAAAAGATCTCGTCGAGCAGCCCGACAATCTCGCGGGGATTCCTGTTCGCCGACAGGGATGTGAAATCCGAGACATCGGCGAACAGGATGCTTGCCTCGTCGAAATGGTCCGCGATGACTCCCTCCCGTTCCTTGAGGGTCGCTGCGATCTCCCGGGGAAGAATGTTTCGGAGGAGCCGTTCGGATTTTTCCCTCTCCCCGGCCAGCCGGATCCGGCTGCCATACACACTCCGGACGTACACTTCCAGAAAATAGCTCGCCGCCATGCCGAGGATCAGGGAGGAACCGAAGAAGAAATTGTTGCTGAGGAAAACCCGGAACCCGTCCCCGGAAACAAGGAGATTCTGGTGAGCGATGGCGATGGCATCATACCCGGCGAGGACAAGGATGCTCGAACCGGTGGCGTAGACGAACCGCAACCGATACACGGTGTGAGCCGCCATGATGACAAGCATCAGCCCGGCATAATAGGCATGGAAGCCGAGTTCCCCCGGGGATTCGAGGCCGATCATCGCAAGGATGCCGGCGGCGCTGATGCCGACCACGAGGGTCATCATCGGTTGGACCATGCGGAGAAATATCGGGTGGAAGCTGAAGATCAGCACGCCCAGGAGGGAAGGGATCACCAGGGCAAATCGTATGAACCATAGGGATTGCCTGCTGATGGGGGCCGCATGGAGATCCAGAACGGCGAACAGGCCATAGAGAACAACCGTGAGGAGAATGGCAATCCGGACGATGACCAGGGAATGGCGGGAGTAATAACTGCGAAAAGCCGTCTCCGCTCCGGCGGGGAAACGGAGTCTGGCCGCGCTGCGTGCCATATCTTGCGATTCTTCCGGGAGGCGTTGCAATCCCCGGTTCCTCCGTGTGGACCGATACATCATCGCCACTGCTGATCCCATCATCATGATCCCCCGGTAGAGTTCGCAGCAAGGAACCGGCCCTTCCTTCTGCGCAAAGCCCGGAAGGGGCCGGCATCCTTCGATAAACACCGATTACGCGCGCACGCCCTCGATGACGCTTACTTCATGGGCCGTCGGGACGACGCGGGTCAGCCGGAGCCCCGCCGCCGAAAACAGGTCCCCGTATTGTTCCCTGGTGCGCTCTCGTCCGCCGACCACGAGCATCATCAGGTCGAGCCACTTCCCGAAACACGGCTCATTGCCGGAGGGAATCACGGTCTCCACGACCAGAACCCTGCCCCCGGGCTGCATCGCATCCCGGCAATTCCCAAGGATGGCGATCGCTTCGCCGTCCTCCCAATCGTGGATGACGTGGCGCAGCAGGTACGCATCCCCCGACGAAGGGACCGAGTCGAAGAAATCCCCTCCCTCGATACGGCATCGGTCCGATACGCCGGCACCGGCCACGACCTCCCGGGCACGGTCCGCCACGGCGGGCAGATCGAACAGGACCCCCCGTATCCCGGGATGGCGGCGGAGGATAGCGGCCAGGGCAAGGCCGTTCCCCCCCCCGACATCGACGATGGTCTCGAACGGAGTGAAGTCGTACGCGTCAAGGACGGGGATCGTCTCGCTGTCGTGGACCCCGGTCATCGCGTCATCGTAGATCCGCCAGCGGTCGGGGTTCGCGCTCATGTAGTGGAAGAACGGTTTGCCGAAGACCTCGTCGAACGCGGCGCCGCCCGTCTTCAGCGAGGGCAGAAGCCCCCCCCACGACCGGTAAAACTCCGCGCCCGCCATTCTGGCCAGCGACCGCTTGGAGCCGGGCGCATCGCTTTCCAGAAGCTTCCCCATCGGCGTCAGCGAAAACCGTCCTTCGCCGTCTTCGCGGAAGATATCGATGCTCGCCAGCGCCCGCAGGACCCTGTAGAGGGAAGGTCCATCCATCCGCAACCCCCGCGCCAGTTCGTCGGCCGTGCGCGGTCCGGCGGCCAGGATATCGGCAATCCCGATCTCCGCCGCGACGTAAATCGCCTGGGTCACCCAGGAACCCACGATCATCCGGTTCAGCATCTGTTCCGTCGTTCCGGAAACATCCATGACATCGTCCTCCGCAGGGGAGATCCTCCCCGATTGGGCAGGTTGTGAGGAACCATCTTCGACGGACAGCCAGTGATCACCGGCGGGAAGCGCCCGCAAGGGCCGCGGGGACATGCACCAGGTGACACTTCGAGCAGCTCTCCCTCCCGATCTTCTGCGCGAGCGCCATCGCCTCATCCGCGGCGACTGTCCGGCTCTTGAACACCACCCCGAGCTCTTCCACGGTGGCCCGCATTTCTGGGTCGACGAAATATCTGCTCGGTTTCTCATGACATTCCTGGCAGGAACCGCCCAATGCCTCGAACCTCGCCCGGAATCCCTCGAACTGCTTTCGCGCGTTGTCGGTCTGTCCCTGCCGCAGATCCACCGTGATGCCTGCCAGGTTCGCCGCCATGACCTTCTTGAACTGCGGGTATCCCGTCGACTCGCCGCTCAACGGATCCTTGACGGTGATCGTGCGGAAATCCCCCCAATGGTACTTCTGCTGCACGGGGACCATCGTCGCGACGTGGCACCGGTGGCAGACCTCGCCGACCGCGGCGAACGCGTCCATTGCATGTCCCTTGTCCCCGGTTGCCAGCGCCTCACCAAGGTCCTTCACCTTCCCCTCCGGATACTCCCCTTTCCATTCCGGCACCATTGCGGCAATTTCCCGGTATTGCCTCTGGAAATCCTCGAAGGATTCCCTCGCGCCCTTGAGGTCATCCTCCATCAGGTCGACGACGATGCCCGAAAAGGACGTTTCCAGGCCCAGCATCTTGAACAGGTAGACGGGCCGGTCCGCGGCCGGCGGATAAAAAGCGTCGAGAGCCCCGGGCAAAGGCGATGTCGCCGTCACGTCCCCCGTTCCCCCGGGCCGGTAGTCCGCCCCCGCGTGAGCGGTCGAAACCAGGGCCAGAAATCCAACCAATACGACTGTGGCTTTACGCATGTCATGCTCCTTTCGTTTGTACTGTAATGTACAGTACATTATTGATGAAATCGTACTGTAATGTACAGTACACGCCTTGTCAAGAGATATTTTTCTTCCTGTTGCGGGCAATTCGCAGGGCCTCACAGCACCTGCAACGGACTTGGGCGGGGGATCGGGGATCCGCCCGGGTCCCCGGGACTATCCTGTTGCGGCGGAGGGGATGGCGCTCCCGGTATCAGGGGCCTGATGGTAAGATCCGGCGCTCATTTTCCATAAGCGGCGAGGAAGACCTCGACCGCTTCGGAGACCAGTTCCTTGAGCTCGGACTTTTTCGACTGGGGAAGGCAGACCAACCGCCTCATGTTGTCGTGGAAGATGATCATGCCGAGGAAAAACCACGCGGCCCGGGCAGGGTCGGAAATCCGCAACCGCCCCGCCGCGGTCTCCTTCTCCAGGAAGTCCGCGAATCCGTCCATGGTCTTTTTCGGGCCCGACTCGTACCACAGCTTGGCGAGGTCGGGGAATGCCCTGGCATGGGACACGGCATGCCGGTGCTGGTTGATCGCGTTGTCCGAAAGCGCCAGGTCGGCGAACACCACCCCGATCCGGTTCAGCGCCTCCCGGGGAGTCCCGCCGGAGGGGAACTCGAGGTGGATTTCGCGCAAAAATTCCTCCGCGAGAGATTCGATGACCGCTTTCAAGATCCCTTCCTTGTTCCCGAAGAACTTGTATAGGGAGGATTTCGAACCTTTGGAGACCCGGATGATGTCGTCCACCGAAACGGATCC
>JBFFGP010000031.1:0-7444 GCA_041557435.1 Candidatus Deferrimicrobiaceae bacterium
CTTCGCCCGCTCACTGACGGTTCCGCTCGCCGCAACATTAGGCTTTCGGCGGGACACTCCTGGTAAGCGGGGACACTCCTGTTTCATTCGGCGAGAAACCCAGGAATGTCCCCGGTGAGGGAGTGTCCCCCCTCCGAGGCAGCGGAGCCCCTTTCCGGGTTCCCCGGGAAAAGACGCAGGGACCGGCTTAGCCTCCGGGATCGCCGTTCCCGGTAGCGCCTGTGCTACCTTAGTAGGATGCGCGTCCTGGGAATCGAAAGTTCATGCGACGACACCGCCGCCGCGGTGTACGATTCCGTGGAGGGTCTGTTGTCCAACGTCGTCTCTTCTCAGGTCCCCGTCCATAGCCTTTACGGTGGCGTCGTCCCCGAGCTTGCCTCCCGGGAGCACATTCGCTCGGTCGTCCCCGTGGTTGAGCGGGCCCTGGCGGATGCGGGTTCGAGACGGGAGGAGATCGACGGCGTCGCGGTCACGACCGGTCCAGGCCTCATCGGCTCGCTCCTTGTCGGCCTGTGCTTCGCCAAGTCGCTGGCATACGCGTGGAAAAAGCCGATTTACGGCGCAGATCACCTGGAATCGCACATCTTCGCCATATTCCTTGAGCAAGACCTGGAGTTTCCCTACGTGGCGCTTCTCGTCTCGGGCGGACACACTTCTCTTTTCCGGGTTTCGGGATGGGAGGACGTTTCCCTTCTCGGAAGGACGCTCGACGACGCAGCGGGGGAAGCCTTCGACAAGGCAGCGAAACTCATGGGGCTTGGGTATCCGGGGGGTGCGGCGATCGACAAGCTTGCGCAAAAGGGAAACGCGGGACGTTTCGCGTTCCCGAGGGCGTGGCTATCGGATGACTCCGCCGATTTCTCCTTTTCGGGCCTGAAGACATCCCTCCGGACGTTTCTCTCCACCCCATCGGGGAAGGCCGCCGGCGTCGAGGATGTCGCCGCCTCCTTCCAGGAAGCGGTGGTTGACGTGCTGGTCGGAAAGACGCTTTCCTCAGCGAAGCGAAGCGGCATTCCTCGAGTCGTGTTGTCGGGGGGTGTTTCGGCCAACTCCCGGCTTCGTGCGAAGGTCACCGAGGAGGCGAACCGGGCGGGAGTCCGGGCGTACCTGCCGTCCCGGGCTCTATGCACCGATAACGCTGCAATGGTGGCGTTTCTGGGAGAGCGCCGCCTGTCCGCCGGCAGGGTTTCCGGACCGGAACTGAACGCCTATGCCGCCACGCGATTTTCCCGCTGACCACCCCCGTCGTCTCCTGGCGGACCTCGGACTCCATCCCCGAAAAAAGCTCGGGCAGAACTTCCTGCATGACCAAAACATCGCCCGGAAGATCGTTGCGGTCGCCTTGGAGATGGGTCCGCCGTTTCTCGAGATCGGCCCCGGGCTTGGCGCGTTGACCTCCCTCCTGGCAGCGGCAGAGGCGGAGACGGTGGCGGTGGAGATCGATCGACGGCTGGGCGCCTACCTGCGGGATCGTTTCCCCGTGTCGTCCGTCGAGGTAGTCGAGGCGGACTTTCTCTCCGTGTCGGAGGAGAAGTGGAGGAGCCGCTTTCCCGGCGGGGGCACCGTCGTAGGGAACCTGCCGTACTCCCTCTCCTCGCAGATTGTATTGCGGCTGATTGCGCTTCGGGAGTTGTTCCCCCGCGCGGTGATCATGCTGCAAAAAGAGATGGCCGACAGACTCCTAGCACCGCCCGGCGGGAAGGAGTACGGAACCCTGTCGGTGTACCTCTCGGTCCTGGGCGACGCTCGGCGGGAATGCATCGTCCGGAGAACCTGCTTCACGCCGGTCCCCGAGGTCGATTCCGCCGTCGCATCGATCCGGTTCCGCCCGGGAATCCCGGACTCCCTCATCAGGAGGTTGCAGGCTGTCGTTCGCGCGGCGTTCGCAAGGAGGCGGAAAACGCTTCGGAACGCCCCCGTGCCGTTTCTCCCCGGGGGGACGAAACATTGGTTAGACCTCCTGTCCCGGGTCGGTATCGACCCGTCCACGCGCGCCGAGACCGTTCCGCCGGAAAGGTATCTCCTGCTCGCCCGCGCCATCCCTTTCGAAGAATAGCAAGGATAAGCGCATCGCCTGCGGACCGAAGGCGGGGTCCCCTCTGGCACTATAATTGCGGCACCTTCTCGGAAAGCGAGGAAAACTCGTTTCCACCAGTATGCCCGCAATGGGCTAAGGGGAAGAGGAAATACAACTCGTTTAGCAAGTTATGGGATGGGTGCAGGGATCACGCTTCCAAGGGGGGTAAGCGATGGGGAATTACACTGTTTTCCGTTCCCGTTACAGGATTTGGTTATTTACGGTGGCGATTGGCGTGGGAATACTGCTCTCGACGGGTGGAATATCCCATTCGGGATCGGGGTTCTGGAACGACCTTCTCTCCGGTCCGGGGCCTGCGTCCCTAAGTCCACAAAAGAGAGCATTGGAGGGAAGGAAAAAAGCGGTGGAGAGCGCCCGGGCAGCTTTCGAAAAGGCAAAAGAGGCCGGAGCGGAATATGCCTCTCCGTACGAGTATTACATGGCGCAGGAATACCTCGAGCTGGCGCATGATGAATTGAAGGAGGGGGACAGGATCGGGGTCCACAGATTCGCCTCCGAGTCGGAACAGTTCTCCGCCCTTGCGATCCGGAAATCCTCGGGGGGTGGAAAATGAGAGGCCGACGTTTCTTTTTTATATGCATATTTCTTCTCTCCGCAGCCCTTGCCCCGGGCTGCGTCAAGCGGCAGACCACCGCGGGCGTAGTGGACTGGGAGGAGAAAATCGCCATCATGATCGTAAAGGCCGAGCAGTTGGGTGCCCGGGAGTGTTCGCCACGGGAGCTCGCTCGGGCGAAAGTCATGCTGGAGCATGCCATCCACGAGAGAGAGGAGGGGATCTACCCTCCCTCCTGGAGCGGATCAAAGCTTGTCGAAGTGGAGCGGATGGCCCATAAGCTCCTCGAACAGAGGATGATGGCGCAGAAATCGGGATCCCCCTTCCGCTGCTACCACCGAAAAGGGTAACCGGAACGCTATCTCCCGACCCGGGGGGGTATTGCGATACGGCAGTGTCCGTGACCCAATATTGCCCCTTCGGGTTCCTGTCTCCTCTAGCTCCACTAGATCCGGTAATGTCCGGTCCCGGTTCGACTTCGAAGATCCCGTTAAGATCCCCGGGAATCCCCGGGGAAATGTAGTGGACTTTTCCGTTCCCCGGCGAATAAAATCTACCGGACATGTCCTCCCAGAAAGCACCCCGGTATACCGGCATCGAAGGCCCGATCGGCGTGGGGAAGACCTCCCTCGCCAAGATCCTGGCCCAGAAGTTCGGTGCCCGCCTCATCCAGGAGGAAGTATCCAACAACCCGTTTCTCGAGCGGTTTTATGACGACCGACGGAAGTATGCCTTCCAGACGCAGCTCTACTTCCTCCTCTCCCGGTACCGGCAACAGAGGGAGTTAGCTCAGGGGAACCTGTTCGAAAAGGGGATCGTCTCCGACTACGTGCTGGCCAAGGACAAGATCTTCGCCTACCTGAACCTGGAGGATGACGAAATCTCCCTCTACGAATTGGTCTACAAGCTGCTCGTCCCGACCGTTCCCCGGCCGGACCTGGTGATCTACCTGCAGGCACGCCCGGAGGTACTCCTGGCGCGGATCCGCAAGCGCGGCGTGGAGTACGAGCGGAACATTTCCCTTGACTACCTCCGGTTGCTAAGCGATGCTTATAATGAATATTTTTTCCATTACAACGAGACTCCGCTCCTGGTTGTGAACACGAGCGAGATCGATTTTGTGGAAAGCCCCCGCGACCTTGAACAGCTCGTAAGGGAAGTCAAGAGTGTGAAACGGGGGACGCAGCACTACATGCCGCTGGGATCCAGGTAAGGCCGGACCAAGACGGGATCGAAAGGAAGTGAGAGGGGCCAAAAGCGGTACGGCTCCCTCGGGCTGAGGCGATTTCGGCAGCCTTCCGGAAACGGTTCCGGAAGGCTTTTTATTTTTCGCAGGAACCGGGAGAGACGATGAAGAAAATCGCAGACAAAGTCACCATCCTCGACTTCGCCCGATGGAAAAGAAAGGGCGAGAAGATCGTGATGATTACGGCCTACGATGCATTATTCGCCAAGATCTTCGACGACGTCGGCGTCGACTCGATCCTCGTGGGAGACTCGCTCGGGCAGGTGGTGCTCGGCCTGCCGAACACCCTCGGGGTGACGATGGAGGACATGGTACGTCACACGGGCGCGGCGGCGCGCGGGACAAAGCGGGCGTTCCTGATCGCGGACATGCCGTTCCTCTCCTACCAGCCGGGTCCGCAGGAGGCGATACGCAACGCGGGACGGCTCCTAGTGGCCGGGGCGGAAGGAGTCAAGCTCGAGGGAGGGCGCAACGTGGAGAGCACCATCCGGGAAATCACGCGGTGCGACATCCCGGTGATGGGGCATGTCGGGCTTACCCCCCAGTCGATCCACCGGATGGGAGGATACCGGGTGCAGGGGAAAGAGGAGGCAACGCGGCAGCGGCTGAAAGACGACGCGCGCGCGGTCCAGGAGGCGGGCGCCTTCGCGGTGGTCCTCGAAGGGATGCCCGCAGATCTCGCGGGGGAGATCACGGAGGAGCTTACGATCCCCACGGTCGGCATCGGCGCCGGACCCCGGTGCGACGGACAGGTTCTCGTGATGCAGGACCTCCTCGGCCTGTTCGAGGAGTTCCGGCCGAAGTTCGTGAAGCGGTTCGGGGAGTTGAAGCGACCGGTGCGGGACGCCGTCCGGGCATTCGCCGACGAAGTGCGGCGCGGGAAGTTTCCGGGGAAGGAGCACTCGTTCTGATGGAGGTCATCCGTCGCCTGGGGGAGATGCAGGGCTGGGCCGACTCGCAGCGCGCAGCCGGCAGGCGGATCGGTCTCGTCCCCACCATGGGGTATCTGCACGAAGGGCACGTAAGCCTCGTGCGGATCGCCAGGGAGCACGGGTGCAGCGCGGTGTGCGCGACCATCTTCGTCAACCCGACCCAGTTCAATCCGGGGGAGGATTACGAGGACTACCCGCGGGACGAGCGGGGCGATCTGTCGATATTGCGGGCGGCGGGGACGGTGGCGGTATTTATCCCTGGCGTGGGGGACATGTATACGGAGGGGTACCAGACGTTCGTGGAGGTGGAGGAGGTATCCCGGGGGTTGTGCGGCGCCGTGCGCCCCGGTCATTTCCGGGGTGTCGCAACGGTTGTGGCGAAGCTATTAAACATTGGAAAGCCTCACGTGGCGGTCTTCGGGGAGAAGGATTACCAGCAGCTTACCGTCATCCGGCGGTTGGTCCGGGACCTGGACTTCGACGTCGAGATCGTTGCGGCGCCTATTGTCCGGGAGGCGGACGGCCTGGCCATGAGCTCCCGAAACAAGTACCTCCAGGGGGAGGACCGGAAGGCGGCGCGATGCCTGTCCCGCGGGTTGTTCATGGCGCGAAACTTCTTCCTGGAGGGGGAGAGGGACCCGAAGAGGATCGTGGCCGCGGCACGGGCGGTGGTCGAGGCGGAGACCCGTGCGACGCTGGAGTATGTGGAGGCGCGGGATCCGGAGACACTCGCCCCGCTCGTGGCCCCCTCGGACGTGATGACGATCCTCCTGGCCGCCCGCGTCGGGCCGGCAAGGCTTATCGATAACATTACCCTGGAAGGAGGGGAGGCAGCATGATGCGCACCATGCTGAAGTGCAAGATCCACCGGGCGACGGTGACGGAGGCGGTGCTCCATTACGAGGGGAGCATTACGATAGATCAGACGCTCATGGAGGCGGCCGGGCTGGTCGAATACGAGCAGGTCCATATCTACAACATCGACAACGGCAACCGGTTCTCCACCTACGTCATCCGGGGGGAGCGCGATTCCGGCGTGATCTGCATAAACGGCGCCGCGGCCTGGAAGGCGAGCAAGGGGGACCTCCTGATCATCGCCAACTATGCAACGTATGACGAGAAGGAGCTTGTGGACTTCCGGCCGCTGCTGGTCTATGTCGACGGGAAAAACCGGATCACCTCCGTGAAACGAGAGGTGGAGTCCAAGAGCCGGGTCCCACGCGCCGCCGCCTCCTGACTTCACAAAGCCCTAAGAACAGGGACGTTCCTAAGAAGCTAAGAACAGGGACGTTCCTAAGGATTTTCCTTGCCGCCGTGGGACGGCAGAATCTCCGGACCCTTCCCGATTTCGCGTGGGCATCCCTCCATCAACGGATAAGAGCAGAAACGGGAAAAGGAATCGCTCCGACATCGGCGATAATGAGAGGTGCTTCCCTGGATAACGCCCGGTGAGGGGGGAAGGAATGTCTGCCTGCTTCGAGGTAGGATGGTCATGACGTCCAGTGGGCACGCGACGATCTACGTAGCCTCCCGCCTTGTCGCAGACGCCGGAACGGTGTTGTCCCCCGGGGCCGTGGCGGTGGAAAACGGCGTCGTCGTGGCGGCAGGGGCGCCCGACGACGTGGAAAGGGAGGTCCCCGCTGGTGTTGACCGTGTGGACCTGCCAGGCCTGGCCATCCTTCCCGGCCTGGTGAACGCTCACGCGCACCTGTCCATCCCGCGGCTTACCGGTCGGGACGGCAGTCCGTCGTCTACGTCTCTTTCCTTCGTGGAATGGATCCTGCGCGTCATCGAGTGGAGGCGGAACGTCCATCCCGGGGAGTTTGCGAACAATGTGGAGAATGCCTCCCGGGAGGCAATTGCCATCGGTACGACGGGAGCCGGAGAGATCGCAGGGCCGGACGTCGCTGCCTACGCCTCTCTCCCCTTGCGCGCCCGGGTCTTCGCAGAGGGGATCGGATTCGACCCCAGGGTCGCCGGCGCCGTCCTCTCCTCCATCGAGGAGGCCGTTTCCGTGATCGAAGAGCTTTCCCGGAGCAGACGAAGGGTGACTCCGGGGATTTCCCCCCACACGCTGTATACCGTGGGGCCCGATCTTCTGCGAGGGCTCGCCGCGCTTGGCACACGCCTGGACCTTCCTCTCGCACTGCACCTGGCCGAATCGCTGCCCGAGAGGGAATTTCTGACAACCGGGGGCGGGGAGGTGTCGACACGGCTCTACCCTGCAGTGGGGAAGGACGTCTCTTTCTTCCGGGGCATCGGAGAGCCGATCCCATCGTACTTGCGCGCGACGGGGATTTTGCGGAAAGGTTTGATCCTGGTGCATAATGTCCACCTGTCCCGCGGAGAAATCGAAGACCTGCGGGCGGGAGGCGCGAGGTTCGTCCTCTGCCCGCGCAGCAACCGGGCGCACCGGAACGGGTCGCCCGATGTGACCTATTTCGTGGACGCCGGGATCCCCTTCGCGCTCGGGACGGACAGCCTGGGCTCGGTCGATTCCTTGAGCATGTGGGATGAGATGCGCGAGGCGGCCGGGCTTTACCGGGGCGATTTGTCCGAGGAGGAAATGTTCCGGTTCCTCTTTCGAGCGGCCACGGAGAACGGGGCAACGATTC
>JBFFGP010000032.1:0-7390 GCA_041557435.1 Candidatus Deferrimicrobiaceae bacterium
GACCGCGATGATCGTGCCGGTGATGACGTTGAAGGGGGTCCAGATCTTCCCCTTCGGTTTCATCTCGGTCGCGAGGAACCGCACGAACTCGCGGACCGCGTGACGCATCTTCCGCATTCTTCCGGTGTCTGCGCTATTCCTCTTCATGGTTCTTCTCCTTGTTTCCGTTGTCGGCCAGGTAGCTCAGGCCGATGAGGATGGAGGGCCAGAGGACGAAGACGAGCGGCACGCCGTAGAGGAACCCGGAGGTGTGCTCCGGATAGGGAGTCGTCCCGAGGTCGTTCCGGAACCCGAGCTCCTCGAAGGGGACGGCGGAGAGGTACATGGTCCCGGTGCCGCCGACCTCGTGCTCCCCGTAGATGCGGTGGACGTACCGGTCCGGCTCCTCGTAGATCCGGGTTTTCGCGATCTCCAGCAGTTCCCTTCTCGTCCCGAAGATGGAGGCGTTTTCCGGGCACGCCTCCACGCAGGCGGGCCGCTCTCCCGCCTTCAGCCGGTCGTAGCAGAACACGCACTTCCGGATGTACGGGAGAGGGCTGCTGTATTCGAACTTCGGGATGTCGAACGGGCACGCGATCATGCAGTACCGGCATCCCATGCAGCGGTCCTTGTTGTAGATGACCGGCCCTTCCCTCGTTTTCTCCATCGCCTTGGTCAGGCAAGCGGAGGCGCAGGCGGGCTGGCAGCAGTGCAGGCACTGCCTCCGCACGAAGACCGGGTTGTCCGGGTCCTTCCCGTTCGGGAACCGGTTGAGGACCGTGAACGCGCCCGGGTCGGTGTCCCTCTTCTTCTCGAAGACGCTTTCGCTCGAGAAGGAAACCTCGGGCTCGGGCAGCCCGTTCTTCTCGTTGCACGCCTCCTCGCAGCTGCGGCATCCGATGCACTTCGTCGTGTCGATCAGCAGCCCGTAGAACTCGATGCTGGTCTGGGCCGCATCCGCCCGGGATGTCTTTCCCGCGACCAGGCCTGCGCTTGCCACCCCGGCTGCCTTCAGGAAATCCCTCCGGTTCATCGTCATGGCGTTCCTCCTCGGTTTCGTGCCGGTCCTATCGGAAGAATTTCCGGACCAGCAGGTGGAGCAGCTCCCCGTCGATCCCCTCGACGATTCCGTCCACGCAGACCCCCCCGTCCCGCATGGTGACCCCCACCTCCTGCGGGGTATACATGTGCAGGGTCACGAACTCGGTGAATCGGGCGGTTTCCCGTTCCAGCCAGGCGGCGGCATCCCGGGCGATCCGCATTTTCCGGAGGTCCTGCGCGATGTCCCCCGGCCGGATCGCGAGGAGCCACCCGCAGCCGTAGGGGTCCTCCTTCATCCGTTCGATCTCGGCATTCACCTGGTCGTTCACGAGGTCCACCGTTCCGCCGACGGGGGACACGAAGTCGATCCGCTTCCGGTTCTGGATCACCGTGAAGGCCGTTTCCCCCTGCCGGACCGCTGTGCCGGGCTCCGGGAGTTCGATTCGGTCGATCTTTCCGATGATCCCCTGGGCGAAATCGTCGAGGCCGACGAGAGCGTCTCCGGCCGGGGTGAGATAGGCCCAGGTGTGTCCACCGTGGTAGAAGAGTCCTTCCGGCATCCGGTAGGCCGGGGCCGCGTTCCGGCTCGATGCAGCGGCCTTCTCCAACGCCTCCGCCTTCCGTTTCTTCCAGACGAGCGCAAGCTCCACGAGGAGAAACGCCGCGATCGTCAGGATTACGAGGATCGGTACCATGGCCATCACCTCCTGTCCGGACATTCGCCCGTCCCGGCCGGCCGTCGCCGGTCAGCCGAGGAACAGGGTCGAAATCCGGCTCCACTGCGCGTCGTTGAGCCGTCCGCCGAAGTCGGGGAGGAATTCCCCCCCGTCCGTGGCGGTGAGCCCGAGATCCTGGGTGAACAGCCGCTGGAGCCTGTCCGCTTCCCATTCGAGCCACTTTCTCGCCACGCTTTCGTTGTAGAGGCGGGAGGCCCCTTCCGCCGCCATTTGCATCGAAAGCACCCACCCCTCGTTGTAGGGATCCCGGTTGATGATCCCGGGGTCGTCTTCGACCTTCCGGTTCACCGCCCGGACGATCCCGTCCCCGGGGGCGACCATCCGCACCGTTCTTTTCCCGGAGTGGAGGAGAAAGACCACGCTGTTCTCCGTGACCGACGATCCCTCGGGCGGGACCGACACCCGGTCCACGGGGCCGAGGATCTTCTGTGCGAAATCGTCCACGCCGATCCTGGCCTCGCTCCCCTCCCCGGAAAAGGCGACCCACAGGTGGCGTGGATGGTAATAGCATCCGGGCTGCAGCCGGAACCCGCGGATGGTCTCCGGTTCGTCCTCCCGGCACTCGATCTCCCGGTAGGCGGCGCATTCCCGGTAGCTGTGGCTGCTGCAGAGACCGGGGGTGTGCGAGGATGCCTCCACGGGGATCATCTTCTTCACCGGGAACGCCTTGCAATACGTCACGGTCTTGACCTCGAGGAACGGGCACCGATCTTCTTTCATCGCCGCACTCCTATTCCCAGGGATGTTTCGATGAATCACGCCTCGGTCGTTCCGACCAATGCCATGAATCCCAGCACCAGGTAGACGGTGGCGATCAGGATGTACGCCATGGGATTCACCTCCTCTCCTGCCCGCTAGCAGGGCAATCATCGTGCCGGGATGCCCGACCGCTGCGGCGGCAGGCAAAACCTGCCGTTTTTACGTGGTTATTTCGGTGCAGGGACGAAAAGGGAGATCCCGGGGGCCGGAAGGATAGTGTAGAGAAACACTGCAGCCGTTTTCGGGCCCGGAAAACAGGTCTTGTTTTCCGGCAGGTTGGGAAGTAAAGAAATTCAACACCCGGTTGCGATTTTCAACGTACGGATTCGCACACCCGGGCTAGTGTTCCGGTTTTTCCCGCTTCATCCTGTATTTCTTGATCTTGTTGTACAGTGTGACGCGGTCGATCCCGAGCATCCTGGCGGACCGGATGATGTTCCACTGGTTTTCCAGGAGAATCCGCCGGATATGCTCGCGCTCCATGTCCTCGAGCGATTTTCCTCCCGCCCCCTCGTTCTCGTTGCGGGACGGCAGGAGAAGGTCCGTCTCGACGATCACCTTCCCCTTCGTCACCACCATCGCCCTCTCGATCACGTTGCGCAGTTCCCTCGCGTTTCCCGGCCAATCGAAGTCCATGAGCAGGCAGATGGCGGATTTGCTGACCCCCTCGATCGATTTTCCCATCTCGATGTTGAACGTGTCGAGAAAGTGGTCCACGAGAAGAGGGATGTCCTCTTTCCGCTCCCGGAGGGGAGGGATGTGGATGGAGATCACATTCAGTCGATAGTAGAGGTCTTCCCGGAACCTTCCCTCCGCGATGGCCTTCTGCAGGTCCCGGTTCGTGGCCGCGATGATCCTCGAGCGGATGGGAATGAGCTCCGATCCTCCCACCCGGCGGAACTCCCGCTGTTCGATCACCCGCAGCAGGTCCATCTGCAGCTTCAGGCCGATGTCCCCGATCTCGTCGAGGAAGAGGGTTCCGTCCCCGGCCAGCTCGATCTTCCCGGTCCGGACCGTGTCCGCTCCCGTGAATGCTCCCTTCTCGTGTCCGAACAGCTCGCTTTCGAGCAGGGTCTCCGTCAGGGCCGCGCAGGATACCGACAGGAACGGGGAGTCCCGCCGGGGGCTTTCCATGTGAATGGCCCGCGAAAGGAGTTCCTTGCCGGTCCCGCTTTCCCCCTGGATCAGGACGGTGGAACCGCTCCGGGCCACGGTCCTGGCCAGCTCGAAGATCTCGAGCATCTGATGGTTCTTGCTGATCAGGTCGTGCAGGCGGTACTGTTTTTTCAGCTCCTTCCGGAGGTAGAGGTTCTCCCGCACCAGGTTCTGGTGCTCGATGATCTTCCGGATCGTCAGGGAGAGATCCTCGGGGTTGAACGGCTTCACGATGTAGTCGTAGGCCCCCTGCTTCATCGCCTTCACGGCGGTGTCCACGGTCGCGTAGGCGGTCATGATGATGACGATCGTGTCCGGGTACCTCTTCCGGATCTCGTCCATCAGCTCGATCCCGTCCATCCCCGGCATCTTCAGGTCGACCATCGCCAGGTTCCAGCTTTTGTCCGGCAACCGCTCGATCGCCTTCGGCCCGTTTTCCGCCGTCTCCACGTGATACCCGTCCTCTTCCAGCCAGCCCGCCAGGGAGTCCCTGACGATCTCCTCGTCGTCCACCACCAGAATGTTGACCTTGGGCTCCATGGTCTACTCCTTCCGCGGCCCGATGGCTCCGCGCAGCGTGACGCCGCAGGATCTGCAGTAGGCGGCCTTCTTCCGGTCCACGTCCACCACGGTGTTGGAAAGGTACATGGCGCAATCCCTGTCGGAGCAGTGGACGAGCCCGTAGTTGTGCCCGAGCTCGTGCAGGCACTCCTTGTACAGCCGTTCGTACAGGATCCCCCGGTCGGGCGGAAGACCGTGGAACTCCTGCCGGAGCCTGGCGAGCGACACGATCGAGGCCGGGCCTCCGAGCTGCGCCTCGCCGAAGACGAAGGTCAGGATCGGGATGCACAGGTCCTTGTCGATCAGGCCGAGAAGCTTCGCGGCGTCCGCGGGGATCTCCCGGACCATCTCCCGGAGGATCTTCGTCGAGTGGTACTGGTTCCGGCTCCCTTCGAAGCTTCCTTCGGGAATCGGCATGGGCGGCAGAACCTTCACGCGGATCCTCAGGGAAACGCCCAGGTCCTCGCGGACCTCGTTGAGCAGGGTTTCGTCCACCACTCCGACGGGACGGATGTACAGCACATGTCCGATATCGCGGGTTCCCCCTCGTTCAGGTTTCCGGCAGGACGACGGTCATGTTCGTGCCGTCCCGTCCGCTGCTGGTCACCTCGATCCTTCCGTTGTGCCGCGCAACGATCCCGTGTGCGACCGACAGCCCCAGCCCGGTTCCCTTGTCCTTCGTGGTGAAGAACGGGTCGAACACCTTGACCAGGTCCTCCGGGGAGATCCCCGGACCGGTGTCGGAGAAGGAGACGGACACGGTCCGGTCCTTCTCGTCGCGGCCGGTGCGCACGGTCAGGACCCCGCCCTGGCTCATGGCCTCGCAGGCGTTCACGATGATGTTGATGAAGACCTGTTGGATCTGCGAGGGGTCCGCGAGAATTTCCGGGAGGGTCTCCATCCGGTTCTCCAGCCGGACCCCGTACGATCCCAGCTTGCCCTGGACGATGCCGATCGACTCCTCGATGAGCCGGTTCAGGCTGACCGGTTTCCGGGAGGGGTCCTTGGGGCGGGTGAAGTCGAGCAGGTTCATGACGATGGAGCTCGTCCGTTGCACCTCCCGACTGATGGTGGCGAGGTATTCCCGGTATTTTCCGATGTCGGCGGGGGAGGCCTTTCCCTCCTCGATCCTGCGCTCCATCAGCTTCACGTAGGTGAATACCCCGCTCAGCGGGTTGTTGATCTCGTGGGCGACCGTGGCGGCGATCTTTCCCAGCGTGGCCAGCCGCTCCGCGTGGACGAGCTGGGACTGGGTCTCCCGCAGCTCCCTCGTCCGGTCCTCCACCCGGTGCTCGAGGGTCCTCACCCACTCGGTGATCTCCTGGTTCGCTTTCCCCAGCTTCGACGTCATGTCGTTGAACGAACGGGCCAGATACCCCATCTCGTCGTCGGAGTCGACGGGGATCCGGTACTCGAGGTCTCCCCCCGCGACCTTTTTCGTCCCGAGCACCAGCTCCTTGACCGGTCGCCCCACGAAGAGCATCAGGGCGAGGACCACGATGCTGGAGGTCAGGAGGATGGAGAGGATGGTGAGGTAGACCGTATGCCGTTCCACGGACGCGATCCCCGCATCCACGTCGGCGAGGGACATCGTGACGTCGATCACCCCGAGCACCTTCTGCGACTCGGGGTGGACATGGCACTTGGTGGAGGAGCACTCGGTCTCGTTGTACATCGGGTTGATCATCCCGAGGACCCGGAACCCCTTCTCGGAGGTGAACACGCGGCTTCGGGCGGTGGTCCCGAGCCGATCCAGCGGTTTGGCTTCCGAGTGGCAGGCGGTGCAGGCCTCCGCCTTCTTGTCCACCAGGCTTCCCTTTTCATGACGGTCGGTGGAGAAGAGGATCCCCCCCTCGGAGCCGTAGATCCGGACCTTCTCGATCCCCTCCTGCGCCCCGATGGTCTCCATGATCCGGTAGGCGTTCTCCTTCCGGTTCTCCAGCATGTCGAAGCGGATCGACTTCTTGATCGTTTCGCTGATCCGGGAGGCGCTTTTCAGGGTCATGTCGTCCAGCTGGCGGGTCTGTACGGTCAGGAAGAGGTAGGCGATCAGACAGTTGATCACCGCGGTGGTCGCCGCCACCGAGAGGATGATCTTGAACTCGATGCTCTTGTGCCAGGTCATCCCTTGCCCGCCTCCTTTCCGGGGCGGGGGCGCTTCGACGGGTTGGTGCGAACCGCAAGGGA
Organism: Candidatus Deferrimicrobiaceae bacterium; assembly: GCA_041557435.1. Classification (GTDB taxonomy): domain Bacteria; phylum Desulfobacterota; class Deferrimicrobia; order Deferrimicrobiales; family Deferrimicrobiaceae; genus JBFFGP01. Next base: position 6,420 of record JBFFGP010000032.1, read on the forward strand.
CCGATGGTGCCGGCTTATCTGTATGCAGTATACATCCGACGGGAAGGAAGGCAACTCCCGGAAGCTTACCCGGCCCCGCCCTTCCTTCCCTCCTCCTTCCCCCAGAAGAGAAGGTCGAGCATCAGCAGGAAGATCCCGGCCGTGATCCCGATGTCGGCCACGTTGAAGGCCGGCCAGTGGTGGTGGTTCCAGTGGAGGTCGAGGAAGTCGACCACGTACCCGAGACGGGCCCGGTCGATCAGGTTCCCGATCGCCCCCCCGAGGATCAGCCCCAGGCCTGTCGGGGCAGGGCCGCGCGGCGGAAGGACATGGATGTAGGCGAGCACGCCCGCCACGGCGAACAGGGTGGTCGCCACCAGCAGGGGGTTCACCCAGCCCGGGTCGAGGTTGGAGAGGAGGCCGAACGCCACCCCGGTGTTGCGGACATGGACGATGTGGAAGAAGCGGACGAACACGGCGCGGGCCTCGTAGAGGTCGAAGGAGGATACGATCCAGGACTTCGACGCCTGGTCCGCGAGGGACAGCGCAAGCGCGGCCAGCAGGGGACCGCGGAATTTCCGCAGCAGGGACACCTACCCGCCGGTGGCGGAAGCGCAGCGCCCGCAGAGCTGCGGGGAGGCGTCGATCGAGCCGACCTCCGGCGCATGGTTCCAGCACCGCTCGCACTTCTCCCAGGAGGCCTTCGTGACCCGCGCGGCCAGGCCGGGGTAGGAGGCGCTGACGTACGCGTCGTTTCCCGCGACCTCATCGACCGCGATTCCCGACACGATCAGCGTTTCGCGGATCTCCCGGAGGTGGGTCCGGAACAGGTCGGCGAAGGGGCCCGGGCGGACGGTGACGAGGGCGTCCTGGTCGCTCCCGATCCGCTTTTCCTTGCGCGCCGCCTCGAGCGGCTGCGCGATCTCGGACCGAAGCGCGAGGATCCTCTCCCACCGCCCGGCGATCTCCGCGCCGCCGGGAAGGTCCTCCGC
>JBFFGP010000033.1:0-7357 GCA_041557435.1 Candidatus Deferrimicrobiaceae bacterium
CACCGCTTCCGCGGCCCGGGTGATCTCCGGCAGGTGCTCTTTCAGTCCTTCCCGAAGCGAAAGGAAAAGCTCCTCCTCCCTTGCGTTTCGCTCTTCCTCGGCGCGCAACACCTTCTCCTCGAAATCTTTCAGCTCCGGGGTGATGAACCGTTCCGCGTTCACCAGGGTCTGCTTCCGGATGTAGTCGTCCGGCACCCGGTCGAGGTGGGAGCGCGACACCTCGAGATAGTATCCGAAGACCCGGTTGTAGCGAACTTTCAGGTTCGTGATCCCGGTCCGCTGCCGCTCCCGCGCCTCCATTTCGGCAAGCATCGCCTTCCCGTGGGTGAGCAGATGCGTGAGCTCATCGACGCGCACATCGTACTCCGGGCGGATGATCCCTCCGTCCTTCATCCCGGCGGGCGCCTGCTCGTTGAGGGCGGCGGAGATCTTGCCGACGGCCTCCCCGTGGTCTCCCAGCCGGTCCCTCAGCCCCCGAAGCAACGGAGAGACAGCCGTACCCAGGAGATCCCGGATGCCGGGGAGGATCGTAAGCGCGGAAGACAGTGCGACGACGTCCCGGGGTCCCGACCGGTCCTGCGCCAATCGAGACGCCAGCCGGGACAGGTCCGGCATCCCGGAGAGACCGCTTGCCATGTCCCTGCGGTCCGCGGCGTGCTCCACGAGCTCGGCCACCCCCTCGTGCCTTTCCCCGATTCTCCCTATGTCGACCAGCGGGGCGGAAAGAAAGGCGCGAAGGAGCCTGGCCCCCATCGGGGTTCGGGTCCGGTCCACCGCCCAAAGGAGGCTCCCCTTGCGCTCCCCGGACAGGGTAGAAAAGATCTCGAGGGTACGCACGGCGGTCTCGTCCATCGCCAGGCGCCGCCGCCCCTCCCTCTCGGAGACCCGCGAGATCTCCGCCAGCGCCGCGGGCTGGTGCAGGTGCAGGTAATACCGGGCGGCACGGACCACGCCGTATGACGGGTGATCCTCAGCCGGCACGCCCGCAATCTCCTCCGGGACGGGAAAGCCGTCGACCGCGTCGGAAGAGAGGGAGGTCACGAGCTTCCCCTCTACGATCCGCCCCAGTCTTCCCTTCGTCCCGCCGGCCCCGTCGGGGATCGGCGTCCCCTCCTCTTCCCGAAAGACGAACTCGGCGGGAGACAGGAGGAACAGGGCGTCTGCCAGGGCCTCCCCCGAGTCGCACGCCTCGTAGAAGAACTCCCCCGTCGTGGCGTCCATGGCCGCGTAGGCGTAGGGAGGACGCATCTTCACGGCCGCGAGGAAGTTGTTCCCGCGCGCGTCCAGGCACTCCTCGTGAAAGACCAGCCCCGGGGTCACTACCTCGGTCACCTCCCGGCGAAACAGCCCGCGGCCTCCCGTCTCCTCCATCTGCTCGCAGATCGCCACCTTGCACCCCTGCTGGATCAGTTTCGAAAGATAGGCGTTGCGGGCGTGGTACGGGACCCCGCACATCGGGATGTTCGCCTCCTTGTCCCGGGAGGTAAGCGCGATGTCGAGCAGGCGGGAGGCCCGGATGGCGTCCTCGAAGAACATTTCGTAGAAGTCGCCCATGCGGAAAAAGAGGATGCAGTCCCTGTACCGGGACTTGATCTCCACGTACTGCCGCATTGCGGGAGTGAGCTGGCTAGACATCTTCCTTCCGCAAATACCCTTTTGCGTTACGGCGTCAGCGCCCCGAACCGTGCCGACAGCCGACCGTGCGTCTCCGCGAGCGACTCGGGGAGGACGCGCGTCGACAGGGCGGATGTCATGAAGTTTGTGTCCCCTCCCCAGCGGGGAATGAGGTGGATGTGCAGGTGGTCGGCAACCCCTGCCCCGGCGACCCTGCCGAGGTTCATCCCCACGTTGAACCCCTCCGGGGAGTACTCCTCCTCCAGTGCCTTCGTCCCCAACGCGACGAGGGAGATGAGTTCCCCGCGCTCCTCCCCCGAAAGGAGGGTCAGGTCGGCTACGTGGCGGCGCGGGGCGAGAAGCACGTGCCCGTTATTGTAGGGGTACCGGTTGCAGATCGCCAGTGTGTTGGGGTAGATGCCCAGGACCAGGCGCTCGGGGTCCCGCCGGTCCTCCTCCCCGATGCAGAAGAGGCACCGGGACCCGCCCGCAGCGCCTCCCCGGATATACTCCATCCGCCACGGAGAGAACATCCTTTCCATGGGAAGAGATCAGTTGTTGACCAGTTCCCGCAGTTCCTTGCCGACCTTGAAGAAGGGAATCCGCTTTTCGGGAATGGAGACTTTTTCCCCGGTCTTGGGGTTGCGTCCCTCCTTGGCCCGGCGGACGCGGACAGTGAAGCTGCCGAAGCCCCGGATCTCGATCTTCTCCCCCTTGTGCAGGGCGTCTCTCATGTTATGGAAGACCGTGTCCACGATGACCTCGCACTCCTTCTTGGTCAAGGTGGAAATTTTCTCCGACAGCGCTTGCACCAGATCGCTTTTCGTCATCCTCCATCCCTCCGGGTGTGTTATCGGGTCAGGTAATCGAGCCGGATCTGCGTTCGGGTCAATGACTCATCGATTATACTTTTCGCCTCGTCCCTTAGCAAATCCAGAATCGAGAATTTTTTCTTCGGCGGAGTGACGACCTGGGGCTCTCCCTCGATATTCGCCATCTTCCCCGCCTCGGCAACGGCGTCTTCCTGGTTGCCGAGCATGTCGACCAAGCCCAGCTCCTTCGCCTGCTCGCCGGAGAAGATGCGGCCGTCCGCGATCGCCAGCACCTTGTCCCGCTCGAGCTTTCGCCCCTCGACCACGGCGTTCACGAACTGGGAGTGGACGTTGTCGATGACGCCCTGAAGGATCTTCCTCTCCTCCGGGTTCATCTCACGGATCGGGGAGCCGGTGTCCTTGAAGTTGCCGCTCTTGATCACGAATCCCTTCACCCCGATCTTCTCGATGAAGTTCTTCACGTTCACAAACTGCATGATTACCCCGATCGAACCGGTGATCGTCCCGGGGTTGGCGTATATCTTGTCGGTTGCGCAGGCGATATAGTACCCCCCGGAAGCCGCCAGCGCTCCCATGGACGCCAGGATCACCTTCTTCCCGCGGATCTTCCTGACCTCCTCGTAAATCTCCTGGGAGGGCCCCACGCCCCCTCCCGGCGTGTTGAGCCGCAGGACGATCGCCTTCACCGAATCGTCCTTGGCGAATTTTTTCAGCTGCTCGATGACTGCATCGGAACCGGTGATCAGCCCGTCGATCGGGAGCACGGCGACCCTCTCTCCCCGGACGAGGGAGAACACCCCGAGTTTCGACACGACCCCGAGCAGGACGAAAAATCCCACCACGACGAGGACCATGATCAGACACCCGCGCAGGAACGGACGACGGGGCCGCGGCGTGGTGTAGGAAAACCTTTCAGCGCTCATTCGAACCCCGGAATCACTCCTCTTCCATCTTCAGCTTGGCCCGGAGAGCTTCCCCGAACGCTGTCGACGTTTCCTTCGTTTCCTCGGAGGGGGACATGTAGGATTCCATGTCCTTGCGCTCCACCCCGTCCTGATACGAGCGGATGCTGAGCGAGATCTTCTTGTTGGTGCGGTCCACGGAGAGTACGACGGCTCCCACCGAATCCCCCTCCTTGAACAGGGAGTTCGGAGAGTCGACCTTCTCCCGGGAAAGTTCGGAAATGTGCACGAGTCCTTCCAGGCCATCGGCAAGTTCCACGAAGACGCCGAAGTCGGCCACACGGGTGATCCGGCCGGTTACCTGGTCGCCCTTCTTGAACCGGTTCTCGACCCCGTCCCACGGGTCCGGGGACAGATGCTTGATGCCGAGCGAGAACTTGTGGGCCGCCGCGTCGATTTTCAGCACCTTCGCCTGGACCCTGTCGCCCTTCTTGAGCATTTCGCCGGGGTGCTTGACCCGCTGGTTCCAGGAGAGGTCGGAGATGTGGACCAGGCCGTCGATCTCCCCGCCGATATCCACGAATGCGCCGAAATCGGTGATGTTCTTCACCACGCCCTCGACCACCGCCCCTTCCGGGTGCATCCCCCGAAGCTCGTCCCAGGGGTTGGAAAGGAGCTGCTTGTAGCCGAGTGAAATCTTCTTGTGCTCTTTCTCGAGCTTGAGGACCTCTACATCGATGGTATCCCCAGGCTTCATGACCTCGGAGGGGTCCTTGAGACGCTTGCTCCAGGACATCTCGGAGACATGGAGAAGCCCCTCCACGCCTTCTTCGAGTTCGACGAACGCACCATACCGGGTGATGTTCGTCACGCGGCCCGATAGCCTGTTCCCCACCTGGTATCGCTCCTCGATGTCGAGCCAGGGGTCCAGCCGCATCTGCTTCAGCCCCAGGGAGATGCGCCCCTTCTCCCGGTCGAACCGGATGACCTTGACCTTCAGCTGGTCGCCCACCTTGCAGATATGGGACGGATGGACAACCTTGCCGTAGCTCATGTCGGTGATGTGCATCAGCCCGTCGAGTCCGCCCATGTCCATGAAGACGCCGTAGTCGGTGATGTTTTTTACCTTTGCCACGAGCTCGTCGCCTTCCCGGATGTTGTCGAGCAGCAATTTCCTGAGTGTTTCCCGCTCCTCCTCGAGGTAGGCCCGCCGCGAAACGACGACGTTGGCCTTCTTGCGGGAAAGTTTCAGGACCTTGAATTTCCCCTCGAGGCCGATCACCGCCTCGTTGTCCCGTACGGGCCGGATGTCCACCTGACTTCCCGGCAGGAAAGCCTTTACCCCCCCGGTGTCGACCGTGAATCCGCCCTTCACCTTCGCCACGATCGTACCGGGGACGCCCGTTCCCTCCTCCTGGGCCTTCTGCAGGTCGTCCCATATCCGTGCGCGCAGCACCTTCTCCCGTGAGAGGAGGACGAACCCCTGCGACGAATCGTACCGCTCGACCATTACATCGATGGGATCCCCGGAGGACAGGGTCTCTCTCTCTTCTTCCGTCAATTCCGTGAGAGGGAGCATCCCTTCGGACTTCCGGTTGATGTTGATTGCCACGTACTCCTTGAGGACCTTGATCACCACCCCGTGGATGATTTCGCCCTCATCGGGTTTCTCGATGCTCTCCTCGAACATCTTTCCGAAGTCGTCTTCCGGCTTTGCGACTTCTTCTTCCCCATTCTTTGCGACTTCTTCTTCCCCAGTCTCTTCCCCGTTCTTCCCCACGGGTAAGTCCTGGGGTTCGGGTTTGTCATCCATGTAGTGGCTCCTGACGTGTATTCTGCCCTTCTATCATAACCACAAACGGTGCAAGCTTTTAACAGAAAATCCTGTTTTCGTCATAATCGCGAATGCGCGCATATGATCCAGATCCTTACGCGCACGGGATTGCGTCGAAGCCAAACCCCTCACGCCCGACGTTGAGGACGTGCCTCACGGATCCCCGTCCCTGGCTTTCCGGGTCGCAGGCAGAAAAAGATTGCGCAGCATCTCCTCCACCACTTCCTCCACCGTCAGGATCGTCGAGTCGATGTAGATCGCCCCTTCCGCCATCCGGAGCGGCGAGTGCTGCCTCGTGCTGTCCTGGATGTCCCGCCGCAGCACGTCCCGCCAGACCTCCTCGAAGATCTTCCCTTCCTCAGCCCCCCACTCGCGGTATCGCCTGAGGGCCCTGACCGCCGCGTGGGCGTCGAGGAAGAACTTCGCGTCGGCGTCCGGAAAGACAACCGTCCCCGTGTCGCGCCCCTCGAGAACGACGCCGCCTTCCTCTCCCATCTTCCTTTGGAGGGCCACCATGGCCTCCCGAACCGGGGCGTGGGCCGATACCTCCGACGCCCCCATGCTGATCTCGGGGGTCCGGATCGCCGAGCTCACGTCCTCGCCGGACAGGAGGACCCGCATCTCCTCCCCTGCCCGCGCGAACGAGATCGCCAGGTCCGCGCACATGGCTCCGAGCCGCCTCCCGTCGGACCAGGGGATCCCTGCCCTCCGGGCGGCAAGAGCGCACGCCCGGTACATCGCTCCGGTGTCCAGCCGGGTGAGGGAGGCCCGCTTTGCAAGCCGCTTCGAGACCGTCGTCTTCCCCGCACCGGAGGGGCCGTCGATCGCCACGATGGGCCGGTCCCTCAACGGGCCACCTCCCGCAACTTCCCGGAAAACCCGGGGAACGAGGTGTCGATGCAGGCGGTGTCGGCCACTTCCACCGGCACGCCCGACGCTGCGGACAGGACCATGAGCGACATGGCGATCCGGTGGTCCCCGTGGCTTTCGACCCGCCGTCCACCGGTGATCCGGGCCGGTCCCTTGACCCACAGCCCGTCGGGATACTCGCCGCACGACACACCGAGCGTGGAAAGCTCCTTCGCCATCGCGCCGATCCTGTCGGACTCCTTGATGCGAAGCTCGGCCGCCCCCCGGATCTCCGTTCGGCCGTCCGCCATGGCGGCGGCCACGCAAAGCGCCGGGACCTCGTCGATCAGCGAGGGGACCTCCTCGGGCGGGACTTCCGCCGCGCCGAGCTCGCGCCCGCGGACCTCGATGTCGGCTACCGGCTCGCCCCCTTCCTCCCGGAGGGATGTAAACCGCACGTCCGCCCCCATTCTCCGCAGTACTGGAATCAGCCCGGTCCTGCCCGGGTTGATCCCGACCCGGGGGATGCGAAGCCTGGCGCCGGGAACCGACGCGGCCAGGACCAGGAAGAACGACGCCGACGAGATGTCCCCCGGGACAGTCATCGAAAGAGGTCGGAGCCGCTTTGCCGGAGAAAGGATGACCTCTTTCCCTTTCCGTACGACCCTCGCACCCATCGACAGGAGCATTCTCTCTGTGTGATCCCGCGACGGAAGCGGCTCCACCACGGTCACGGGGGAATCGGCGAAAATGCCGGCCAGAAGGATGGACGACTTCACCTGGGCGGACGCAACGGGCATCTTGTACCGGATCCCGCGCAGGTTTCCCCCGCGGATGCAGAGAGGCGGAAGGGTGTTTTCCCTTCGCCCGGTGATCTTCGCACCCATCCGGGTGAGCGGGCGGACGATTCGCCCCATCGGCCGGCGGCGGAGGTACGGGTCGCCGGTCACGATGGACACGAACGGTTGTGCTGCGAGAATCCCGGATCCGATCCGGATCGTCGTGCCGGAGTTCCCGACGTCGATTACGTCGTGCGGCTCATCGAACCCCCGCGTCCCGCGGCCGTCTATTCGGATCTCCGTGGGAGAGATTTCGTGAATGTCGACTCCCAGCGCGATCATCATCCCCACCGTCCGGAGAGTGTCCTCCGCCAAGAGGAACCCCCGGATACGGCTTTGCCCCTCGGCTATCGAAGCGAGCATCACGGCCCGGTGGCTGATCGATTTATCTCCCGGGACGGTTACGGAAGCAGATATCTTCAGTTTTTTCGACATGTTATATACGGTCTCTCGTCCGCTTCGATTTCCGGAAGTAGGCCAGAAGCC
>JBFFGP010000034.1:0-6851 GCA_041557435.1 Candidatus Deferrimicrobiaceae bacterium
CAGGAGCACGGAAGGGATCCCTTCCATCCTGACGCGCACGGGGCGGGCCCCCGCCGCCTCGGGGCGGGAGACGGGAGGCGGAGCCGGAGGGGAGATCCCCGGGGACGGCGCGGCCGGTGGGGGAGGCGCGGGCGGAAGTTCGCCCCGCCGGGGCGGACCGGGAGCGGCGCACGCGTTCAGGAGGATGGCCCCGGCCGCGAAAACGAGAAGGAGCGCGGTGAACCCCGCGCCCCGTTTCCCGGCAAACGGTTTGCTGCTTGCGGTGGTCCTTATGCCCCGCCCTCCTCTTTCTTCGGGGACACGCCCGCTTCCGGCTGCCCTTCTCCGCCCCGCGCCCACCGCAGGAACGGGGTGAACAGGTCTATCGGGATCGGGAAGAGCGTCGTGGAGTTGTGCTCCGTCGCCACTTCGCGCAACGTCTGGAGGTACCGCAGCTGAAGCGCGATCGGATGCTCGCTCATGATCTCGGCGGCATCGGTCATTTTCTGCGCCGCCTGGAACTCCCCCTCAGCGCCGATGACCTTGGCGCGCCGCTCCCGCTCCGCCTCGGCCTGCTTCGCCATGGCGCGCTGCATCTCCTGCGGCAGGTCGATGTGCTTGATCTCCACCTTCGCCACCTTGATCCCCCACGGATCCGTGTCCTTGTCGAGGATCTCCTGGATGTGCGCGTTGATCTTCTCTCGTTCGGAAAGCAGGTCGTCGAGCTCGGCCTGCCCGCACACCGACCGGAGCGTCGTCTGCGCGAGCTGCGAGGTGGCGTACAGGTAGTTCTCCACGGTGATAATCGCACGGTTCGGGTCCAGAACGCGGAAGTAGAGGACGGCGTTCACCTTGACGGAGACGTTGTCCCTCGTGATCACGTCCTGGGACGGCACGTCCATCGCCACGACGCGAAGATCCACCCTGACCATCTTGTCGATCATGGGGATGAGGAGGATCAGCCCGGGGCCCTTCGCGCCGATCACCCGTCCCAGCCGGAAGATCACCCCTCGCTCATACTCGTTCAGGATCTTGATGGCGCTGTACAGGAACAGGACCGCGATGACCAGAATCGCAACGTAGGGGATCATTCTGCGCTACCTCCTCTGAGGATGGTGCCGCCGGGTTCAGCGGGACATCTCCTGCGGCTTCACGACCAGCGTCATTTCTTTTCGCGACACGACCGTCACCTTGTCGCCCTTCCGGAGGGGGAGAGGGCACTCCGCATCCCACAGCTCCCCGACGACGAATACCTTTCCCTTTCCCGTGAAGTCCCCCATGGCCACCCCGGTCTCCCCGATCATCCCCTCCGACCCCGTCTCGGGCTTGCGCAGCTGGCTGCGCACCGCGAGGGTGACGACGGTCCCGAAGAACGCCGCCGAGACGCCGACCATCGCGAGAATGACCCCCCAGGAGATGCGAAGGTACGGGTCCACGGAGGACCGGAACAGCATGAGACTTCCGAGCACGAGGGAGATGATTCCCCCGATGGTCAGGGCCCCGTGGGAGGCGATCTTGATCTCGAGAATGAACAGGATCAGCGCGAGCGCGATGAGAAGGAACCCCGCGTAACTGGCCGAGAGCGTCTGCAGGGAGTAGAATCCGAGGATCAGGGCGATGCCGCCCACGACGCCCGGGAAGACCGCCCCCGGGTTGGACAGTTCGAAGAAGATCCCGTAGAGTCCGATCATCATCAGGATATAGGCGATGTTGGGATCCGCCAGCGCCGAAAGCACGCGGTGCCGCAGGCCCATCGGGATGCGGGTGACCGAGGCCCCCTTCGTCCGCAGGGTGACCGTTTTCTCGCCCTTCTCGACGACCCGTCCGTCGACGGCCGTCAGCAGGGCGGACAGCGACGGAGCGACGAGATCGATCACATTCTTCTTCTTGGCATCCGTTTCCGTGAGAGAGGCGCTCTCGCGGACCGCCATTTCGGCCCACTCTCCGTTCCGTCCCTTCTTTTCCGCGAGGGACCGGGCATAAGCGGCGGCGTCGTTCTCCACCTTTTTCGCCATCGTGTTGTCCATCCCGCCGCCGCCGATCCCGACCGGGTGCGCCGCCCCGATGTTGGTGCCGGGAGCCATGGCGGCGATATCGGCCGCGAGGGTAATCAGGACCCCCGCGGAAGCAGCCCGGGCTCCGGAGGGAGAAACGTACACGGCAACAGGGATTTCGGTCTTGATGATCTCCTGGACCATCTGGCGCATGGAGGTGTCGAGGCCGCCCGGGGTATCCAGCTCCACGACGAGCAGCGTCGCCTTCTCCTCCTCCGCACGCTCGATCGCGGTGGAGAGAAAATCGGCGGTGACAGGATTGATAGACGAGGCGATCGTCGCGACCATCACGGGACCGGGGCTGGCGGCCACAGATCCGCCGGGGGGCCATGCCACGGCAAGCATCAGGAGAACGGGAAACACCCGCAGCAGACGTCTCCGTCCACCGGGAGAAACGGCTGCTCCGGGCGAAAAGAGCGATCTGGAAAAGGCAGTTTCGTTCACGTTCCCCTCACGCGCAACACGGCAAATTTCAGGTATTCCGACTCCGGCACCCCGAGAAGGATCGGGTGGTCGGGGGACTGTCCCCCTCTTGCGAGAACGTGCACGTCCACCCGGGCCTCGGCGGCCGCGTGCCGGATCGTCTCATTCCATTTGGCCACATCGATCAGTTGCGTGCAAGATGAGGTGGCGAGGATCCCGCCTGGGGTAAGGAGGGAGAGGCCAAGCCGGTTGATGTCCCGGTATCCCCGGATCGCCCCCTCCTTCCCCTCCCGCGACTTGGTGAACGAGGGGGGATCGAGGATGACAAGGTCGAACCTGCGGCCGCCAGCGAATAGCTCCCGCATTACGTGAAAGATGTTTCCCTCCCTCCCCTCCCACCGGTCCGCGAAGCCGTTCCGGGCCGCGTTTTCGCCCGCGGCGACGACCGCTCCCCTGGAGACGTCGACCCCGAGCACGCTCGTTGCGCCTCCGGCAAGCGCGTAAATCCCGAACGCCCCGGTCGAACAGAATCCGTCGAGCACCGACCTTCCCTGCGCCAAGTCCCGGACGATCCGCCGGTTATCCCGCTGATCCAGGAAGAACCCCGTCTTCGGGCCTGTTTCCGCGTCCACGAGGAAGAGGCATCCGTCCAGGGTAACCGTCTCCTGCGGTGGCCCGTAACCCCCAAGCACCCCTTTTCTCTCCGGCAGTCCCTCGAGCCTGCGGGAGCCACCCTCGGACCGCTCGTAGAGAAGGCGCGGGGAAAACGCTTCGGCGAGAACCGATACGATCTCCGGCCGGAGAAGCTCCATCCCGGCCGTCAGGATCTGCACGGAGAAGAGAGTACCGAACCGGTCGACGACCAGGCCGGGGAGGAAGTCTCCCTCGGAATATACGAGCCGCAGGGCTTCCAGGCCCAAAAGACCCGCTTCCTCCCTCCGGCGGAGCGCCTGGCGGATCCCCTCCTCGAGAAACGCCCGAGGGGAGATTGTCATGCTGCGCGAGATGAGCCGCAAAGCGATCCGGCTTGCGAGGTTGCACGTGGCCGTCCCCAGGAACTCCCCGGAACGCGAGTGCACGGAAACCCACTCTCCGGGCGACAGGCCAGGGGGAACCTCCCTCAGGTCGTCGCCGAACACCCAGAGGTGCCCGGACCGGATGCGCTCCTCCCCTCTCCGGCTGACCTTTACCGCGGGAAGGGGCCCGTCCATCTCACCCGGATCGGAGGCGTTCCGCGAGAAGATCGAAATCGGCCAGAACCTCGTGCTCCCGCGTGGCGTTGCGGAGGATATAGGCCGGGTGGTAGGTGGGAAGCACGGGGATGCCTTCGAAATCACGCCATTTCCCTCTCGCACGCGTAATCCTGTCGTTGTTATCGAGGAGGTAGTTCAGCGCCACGGCCCCGAGGGTGCAGATGATCTCGGGGCGGATCGCCTGGATCTGCCTTCGAAGAATGGGCAGGCAGGAGGCCGCCTCCTCCGGAAGGGGAGCCCGGTTGCCCGGGGGACGGCACTTGACGATGTTTGCGATATAGACGTCATGTCGGGCAAGGCCGATGCGTCCGATCCACTGTGTGAGCCGTTTCCCCGCCGCCCCGACGAACGGCTCGCCTTGCCGGTCCTCCTCCATCCCCGGCCCTTCTCCGACAAACATCAAACTCGCCCGGGGATTTCCGACTCCGAAAACAACGTTGCTTCGGCCCGCACAGAGAGCGCACCTGCGGCATGCAAGGGCCTCCATCCGAATATCCTCGAGAGTCTCACCCTCCCGGACAGCCGGCGCTTTCCTGGCCTCGGTCCTCTCCTCATCACGGGGAGGAACCAGGAGGTAGTCGATCCCGATCTCCCGCAGGTAGGCAGCAACCATGTTCCGGGAAGGCCGCCTCGTCATTTCGCGAACAATTTCCCGTGGAGGGCCAGCCATACGCCGACCGCAACCCCCTCTTTTGTGGAGAGGGGAATTTCCCGTATTTCGCCATCGGAGAAGAAGATCCGAACCTCATTGTCTTCCGACTCAAACCCGATGTCTGTGCGTGTGACGTCGTTTGCGACAATCGCGTCCAGGTTCTTTTTCCTCATTTTCGCTATGGCATTCCGCTCGATGTCGCTCGTCTCCGCGGCGAATCCGATGAGCACACGGCGCCCCTTGTCCCTGCCAAGCCGGTCGAGGATGTCGACGGTCGTGGTCAGGTCGAGCCGCAAGCCGTCGCCGTCCTTCTTGATCTTTGCCGGAGCGACCGTCGCCGCCCGGAAGTCGGCCACGGCTGCGCACATCACAACCGCGTCCGCGCTCGCGGATTCCCGTTCGACCGCGTTCAGCATCTCCTCCGCGGTGCGCACGCGAACGGTTTTCGTGAAGAACGGATCGGAAAGCGCAGTCGGGCCGGACACGAGCGTGACATCAGCCCCGAACCGGCAAGCGACTCGCGCCATTGCGAACCCCATTTTCCCGGAGGCGCGATTGGAGAGGATGCGGACGGGGTCGATGCTCTCCGCGGTGGGGCCGGCGCTCACCACGATCTTCTTTCCCTCGAGGATCTTCTCCGTAAGAACGATCCTCGCCATCTCGACGATCTTGCCGACGGTCGCGAGACGTCCCGGCCCGAATGTCCCACAGGCGAGCTCCCCCTCGTCGGGCTCGACGAACAGGAAGCCGCGGGACGCGAGGACAGCCACGTTTTCCCGTACCGCCGCCGACGCATACATCTGGGCGTTCATCGAGGGGGCGATCACTACGGGGGCCGTCGTCGCCATGACGACAGTCGACAGCATGTCGTCGGCGATGCCGCTCCGGATCTTCCCGATGATGTTCCCCGTCGCCGGGGCGATCAGGAGAAGGTGGGCCCTTTGCGCAAGGGAGATGTGCCCGATCTCCGACTCGGAAATCAGGTTCCAAAGGTCCATGACCACGGGATTCTTGGAGAGCGTCTGGAGCGTCAGGGGTGTGATGAACTGTGACCCCGACGCGGTGAGGATCGTGTGGACGTTGGCTCCCTCGTTCCTCAATTCTCGGATGATCTCGCACGCCTTGTAGGCCGCGATCCCCCCCGTGACGCCCAGAACGATCTCTTTGCCCGTCAGCACGCCCACGTTGGTTCTCCTCCCCTTAAAAAAACGGGTTCGACCGCTTTTCCTCCCCGACCGTCGTGGTCGGCCCGTGTCCCGGAAACAGGACCGTGTCGTCGGGCAGGGGAAAGATCTTCTTCCTCACCGATTCGATCAGCTGCCTGTGGTTTCCCCCGGGAAGGTCCGTCCGCCCGATGGATCCCGCAAAGATGAGGTCCCCCACGAAGGCCATCTTCCCCACGATATAGGATACACAACCGGGGGTGTGTCCCGGGGTATGCGCCACGAGGAACTCCTGGTCTTCGAAAGGAACGACGTTTCCCTCCTCCACGAGAACGTCCGGCGCCGGGGGATCGGGCACGGACAGGCCGAACAGCATCCCCTGCCGCCTCGCGCCCGTCATACGGTCGACGTCCGCCGGATGAACGTGCACGGGGGCCCCCGTCTTCTCCCGGAGGAGCCCCACTGCTCCCACGTGGTCGAAATGGCCGTGGGTCAGGAGGATCTTCTCCACCCTGAGGCCCAGCCCCCCGATCTCGCCGAGAATCACCTCCCCGTCGCCGCCGGGGTCGATCAGGACCGCCTTCCGGGTCGGGGTGTGCTCGACGAGGTAGGCGTTCACCGCGAGCGGCCCCACCTCCATCATGTAGACCCGGAGCGGATCCCCTCCCGTCACAGCTTCTTCGCCCAGGTGGAGAAAAGGTCAACGTAATACGCCGTCATATCCACAGCCCCGCGCCGCTCCTCGGCTTCCACGCACAAATGGAAGTACGCCTCGTCCTGGCTCGGGTAGATGAGAGCCCAGTCCTCGCCGTGGAAGATCTTCACCCCGTCGATGAACTGGCTCTGCTTCTCCTTGGCGTGGTCCGCAAGCATGCGCATGAGTGCCCCCTTGTGCTCCCACGCGCAAGGGATCTTCTTTTTGAGCATCACCGTCGGGGGAATTTCCCGCAGGACCTCGGAGAGGGAGCGTCCCTCGCCGGCGAGCATCTCCATGAGCCGGACGATCGCGAACATCCCGTCGAAGGCGGGCTGGAATTTCGGGAAGACGTACCCCCCCCTGTCGTCCCCGACGAAGACGACCCCTTCCCGGGCCGCCGTGAGCGCATTGACCGTCAGGAGACCCAGGCTGGGCGGACAGTCGATGAGTATGTACTCGTACCGATCTTCGACGCTCTCCAACACCCTCACCAGCCGCTGTTCCCGATCATCTTCCTGGTGGGGGCCCTGGCGTCCGGCTGTGGCGGCCTGGCGGCGATCTACTACACGGTCTGGCCCGAGCGGGGGGAAGGCTTCCGCGACACCATGGTCATGCTGGGGCGGCTGGTGC
>JBFFGP010000035.1:0-6791 GCA_041557435.1 Candidatus Deferrimicrobiaceae bacterium
GCTGAAAGGCAACAAATGCTCCTATGCATAATATCGGGAACCAGTTGTCAGTTATCCATTCCATCAAAATAAACCTTTCTTACATCTATTTAATACTATATTACCAGAGAAACTGTTCTGTAATAAACAGCTGAGTGTGGTGTCACCCAATTACAAGACGCAACGATTTCGGATTTCTTCGATTTTTCTTTCCGCAACTCCTCTTTCTGGGCCTCGGTCATGGCGCCGAACGCCTCCTCGGTCACCGGTTCGCCCGCCTCGTTCACCGCAACGATCGTGAACCCCCCCATCGAGGAGCGGATCGAGAATCCCCGGGAGGCTGCCTCCTTTTCGAGGGCGCCCAGCAGCAGTTGCTGCAGACCCTTGAACTCCTCCATCAGGTGGCCCCGCTGCCGCTCGTACTCCTTCGACTCGAATACCCTCGGGATCTGCACCTTGAGGGCGGCGATCAGTTCCTCCGCTTCCTTCCGGAACACCGGCCCGTTCCCCGGATCGAGGGAGATGGCGATCGGCTCGTCGGGATTGCGGAAATTGAAGACGTAGCACCAGTCGGGAGGAACGGGGTTCTCCTCCGCCAGCTTCGAGATCAGGGAACGGATCGCGGAGCTCTTTCCCGTGCCGCTCTCTCCCAGGACGTAAATGTTGAATCCGTCGCTGCGAAGCGACAACCCGAAATCGATCGCCCGGAGAGCACGCTCCTGGGCGATGATCCCTTCGAGGAGGGGAACCTCGGTCGTGGTTTCGAACGGGAGATGCTCCTCCCCGCAGCTCCGGTACAGCCGATCCACCGAAATCGCATCGCCCATGGCGTCCTCCGCGACCCTCAGAGCCGTTTCGCTTCCAGCGCGTGCCTCGCGAACAGAAACAGCGCCGCGTTCCACGACTGCCCGGTCATGCCGCCCGGCGTTCCCGTTCGCCCGTGAAACCACTCCCGGAACGCCCAGCCGTTTCTCTCGTTCATGTGCGCCAGCCTCTCCAGTGCGGAGAGGGCCTCCCCCCCCCGCCCGGTCCGAGCCAGCGCCGCGACCCAGAAACCGCCGAGAAACGGCCACGCTCCGCCATTGTGGTAGCGGAAGGCGGTGTTGAGACGGTGGCGATCCATGTAGGGGCGCCAGAGGGGATCTCCCCTCCGGATCGGATCGCACACCGCCCGGACC
The DNA here is from genome assembly GCA_041557435.1 of Candidatus Deferrimicrobiaceae bacterium. Classification (GTDB taxonomy): domain Bacteria; phylum Desulfobacterota; class Deferrimicrobia; order Deferrimicrobiales; family Deferrimicrobiaceae; genus JBFFGP01. Next base: position 1,158 of record JBFFGP010000035.1, read on the forward strand.
GGGAACGGCACGTCGACCCTTTCCCGCGACAGCGCGGAAAGGATCCGGTGGGATCGCTCTCCGTCCGCGAATCCGAAGAGCACGGCGAGCAGGTTCCCGAACACGTCCCCTTCCCCGCCATGGAACGAGAAGTTGACGAAGCTGGCGTAGAGTTCCCTCGTTTCCGAACCCCGCGTTCCGTTCCCCATGTACCGGGTGAGCCGGCGCAGGCGGGGAGGGAAGGTGCCCCCGTTGGGGCCGGGGAGAAAGAGGCGGTTCCCGTACTCCCGGGTCTCCTCCACCTGCGGAAGAGCGTAACGCCGCTTCACGTGATGCCAGAGGACATTCGTCCCCAGAACATACCCCGAACGGGGCATGATGTCGGCCCAGTCGCTCGCCTCGTTCTGCTGGAGAAGGAAGTGTTCCGGGTGCTCCTGGCAACGCAGCCACCGAAGAGCGGAATCGATCCGTCCGCGGAGCTCCTTCCCCAGGCCGGATCGCGGCCACAGGGCGTCGCAATGATCCACGGCCACCAGCCACCAGAGGGTCGCGTCGATGCAGCCGACGTACCAGAAATCGGTTTCCCCGGTATCGGGATCGATGAAATTCGGCATCTGTCCGTTGTCGGCCTGCCGCTGCGCCAGCGACAGGAGTCCGACCCCGGCCATCTCCGCCAGTTCGGGATCCCCGGAAACGACCATCCCCAGAGCGCAGATCGACGCATCCCGGCAGAATATCCGCGCATAGTTCCTCTTCTCGGACACCGGGTTCCGCGAAGCGGCGAGAATTCCGCGCGGGGTCAGGTTCCGCCGAAGGAGCTTCCGGGATTCCCGGGCCGCCCGCGATACGAGGGAGAGGGTCCCGGACCGATCCGTTCTCACCCGTCGCCCGCCTTCGAGCCGGGAATCTCCGGAACCCCGAGCAGCTTCAGTTCGATCGGTTTCGATGCGTCGAGGTGCACATCGCGCTGCGGAAACGCGATGACGATCCCCGCCTCCCGGAACCGTTCGTCGATCCGGAACCGGATGCTGCTCTCCAGCGCAAGGCGCTCCCCGAGGGTGCTCATGCTGACCCAGAAATACACGTGGAAGATCAGCGCATTGTCGCCGAAATCCCGGAAGAGGACGAACGGGGGCGGGTCCCGGAGCACCTTGTCCTGTTCGTGCGCTGCGTGCACCAGGAGACGCTCGACCTCCCGGACGGGGGATCCGTACGCGACCCCGACCGCCACGTGGGCCCTCACCTTCTGGTCCGAGAGCGTCCAGTTCACGATGTTCTTCTCGAGAAAGCTGCTGTTCGGGACCAGGACATGGATATTGTCCCCGGTCCGGATCCGGGTGCACCGCGGACCGATGTCCTCCACCCGGGCGAAGTTCCCCTCGATCTCGATCAGGTCCCCGATCCGGATCGGCCTCTCCGCCATGATGATGAAGCCGCTGATGAAATTGTTGATCAGGTTCTGGGCGCCGAACCCCACCCCGATCGCAAGAGCCCCGCCGATGAAGGCGAAGGCGGTGATCGGGAGATTCACCATCCGCATCGAGAACAGGAGAATGATCACGATGCCGAAGTAGTAGACGATCTTCGTCAGCGCGACCGCCTCGTTCGGCTTCAGCGTTGTTCGCGGAAGCACGCGCCTGCGGAAGAGACGGATCCCCTGGTTGAGGAGAAGGATCCCGAGGAACAGGACGCCGAGGGATACGACGACCTGCTTGACCCGGATGACATGGTCGTCGATCTCGTACAGTTCGAAGTTCCAGATCCCCTCGAGCCGGCTCGCCGGTTCGACCTGCCGGCCGAAGGAAAACCCATCGCGGAAGGCAAGGCCCGTATCCCGGATCGAACCGGAAGACGCATCCCGGGGGACGGCTGCCAGGAGCAGGAACGCGGCGGCCAGCAGGATCCCGGAGGTCACCACGATGTGTGCCCGGTTCCGGTTCCTCACGACATCCCCCTCGTCCGGAAGATGGGCCGGCGCAGGACCGATCCGCCGGCTTCCTCCAATCATACAGACAAACCGACGCTCCGGCCAGCGCAGGGATGATTCCCGCGGCGGGATCCCGTTCCCCCGGGAAGAGCGGCAAGATCCCGATGGAATCCGGAACCGGCCGGTTTACAATACCGGCTGGAGGGGCCGATGCTCGCTTCCGTCACGATTCCCGTCTGGATCTTCGTCCTGCTCGTTCTGCTGGCGGCATGGGCCCTCCTCGAGCGGATGCTGATCCCGAGCGTGCGCTGGTTTTTCCGTCGACAGGTGCACCAGGTCGTCGAAGAGATCGGCAAGCGCCTCGACCTCGAGATCCGTCCGTTCTCCCTCACCAAGCGGCAGGTCCTGATCGACCGCCTGATGTACGATCCGGAAGTGCTGGAGGCGGCCGCGGCGCGGGCGCGGGAACGCGGTGTCCCTCGCGACCTGACGATGGCCGAGGTGGAGCGGTTCGCGAAGGAGATCGTCCCATCCTTCAACGCCTACGTCTATTTCCGGGTGGGGTACTGGCTGGCCCGGCGGACCGCGCGGATCCTCTTCCGGGTGCGGGTCGGGTTCACGGACGAGGCGGGTCTCTCCGCGGTCGACCCGAAGTCGGCGGTCGTTTTCGTCATGAATCACCGCAGCAACATGGACTACGTACTGGTGGCCTACCTCGCGGCGACCCGGACCACGCTGAGCTACGCGGTCGGGGAGTGGGCCCGGATCTGGCCGCTGCAGACGCTCGTCCGGACGATGGGCGCCTACTTCATCCGGAGGGATTCGTCGGACCCCCTCTACCGGGTCGTCCTCGAGCGATACGTCGCCATGGCGACCGAGGGAGGGGTCGTCCAGGCGGTCTACCCGGAAGGAGGATTGAGCCGGGACGGCGCGATGCGGAAGCCGAAGCTCGGGCTTCTGGCTTACATGCTCAAGGGGTTCCGCCCGGAGGGGGAAAGGGACCTGGTCTTCATCCCGGTGGGGATCAACTACGACCGGACGCTCGAGGACCGGAGCCAACTCTACTCCATGGAACCGGGCGCACGGAGGAAGAGCGCGGGATTCGTCGTGTGGACCACCCTGACGTTCGTCGTGCGCAACGCCGCCATGATGCTTGCCGGGCGCTGGTACCGGTTCGGATATGCCTGCGTGAACTTCGGAACGCCGATCTCGATGCGGGAGTATTGCCGGCGGACCGAGGCCGATTTCCGGACCCGGGATCGGGAGGAGCGGTTCCGTCTGGTGGAAGGCGTTGCCCGGGAGCTCATGGAGGCGGTGGGAAGGGTGATCCCCGTCCTGCCCGTTTCCCTGGTCGCGACGGCGCTTCTCCGCCGCGGGCAATCCGGGATGAGCGAACTCGAGCTGAAGGCGGAGGTTCTCCGCCTGATGAACACCCTGCAGGAGGCGGGCGCCCACATCTACATTCCCCGGGCCGACCAGGATTACGCGGTCACGGTCGGCCTGCGGATGCTCACCCTCCGCCGCCTCCTCGAGGAGCGGGACGGGCTCTTTTTCGCCCGTCCCGGGGAGATCCCGCTGCTCCGCTATTACGCCAACTCGATCGCGCATCTGTTGCCCGACCCCGTGACGGCTTCCGCATAGCAGCCTTCGCGACCGCAGAACCCCGGAGGGAGAAACGGAACGGGGCAGGAGGTCGCCCCCCTGCCCCGTGTTCGCGTCGCGCATCCCGTGGTCCGCGGGTTCGACCCCGCCACGGGATCGTCCGCTTCGTCAGCCTTTCAGCGCTTTGGCGGCCCTGGCCACGTCCTTCGGCTTGACCCAGAAGATCGCCCCGAAGCGGCCACCGCCCGCGGAGACTCCGTCGAGCGCAACCACGCTGACCTTGGCGGCCGCGAGCTTCTGCAGGATGGATGCAACCGCTCCGGCGCGGTCCCGTCCCTGGACCAGAAACCCTCCCTTTTTCACGGTGACCCGGAGACCGGCCTTCTTCGCCGCCTTCCGGAACGCAGCCGCGTTCTTGGGGACGAAGTCCATCTGGACCCGGCGTCCGCTCGGAAATCCGGTGAAGGCCAGAAGGTCCACCTTCGCCGCCTTCAGGGCGCCGAGGATTCTCGCCCCTTCCCCGATCCGGTTCGGAACCTCGGTCTTGAAGTAATCGACCTTCCAGATCTTGTCGGCCATCTTTTTCCTCCTTCCCTGTGGGTTGTCCAACCGGTCAGAACTTCCGGAACCTGGATTTCTTCACTCCGCAGACCGGGCAGTTGTCCGGAGCCTTTCCGAACACCGTGTGTCCGCACACGGAGCAGATATAGACGCTCTTGATCTGGATGTCCTTTCCGGACTTCGCCGCGCGCTTGGCGTCGGCGTACATCTTCGCGTGGGTCTTCTCCGCCTCGAGGGCGAAGTGGATGGAGCGGATCGCCTCCGCCTCCTTGTCCTGTTTCGCCGTCGCCCTGAAGGAGGGGTACATCGTCTTCACCTCGTAGGTCTCCCCCTCGATCGCGGATTGCAGGTTCTCCGTCGTCGTGCCCGCGCCGTACAGGACGCGGAAATGATTGGCGGCATGCACCCTTTCCGCGAAGGAGATCGCATGGAACAGTCGCCCGATGTTCCGGAATCCCTCTTTCTTCGCGGCCTCGGAGAAGATCGCATACTTCATGTGGGCCTGGCTTTCCCCGGCGAAAGCCGCCTGGAGGTTCTTTTTCGTCTTCAACTTCATGCCCGCTTCCTCCTGGAGTTCGGAAATGGGATCGATCGCGGAATAAAACTAGTATGAATAGTACACTACCCGATCGCCTGTCGGAGGAGAAAACAAAAACGATCCCATCCCGATGTCATGATGCACGCGAGGCGGCTACCGGTCCGACGGATCGACCGTCCCGATATAGGGGAGCGAGCGATACCGTCCCGCGAGGTCCAGCCCGTATCCGACGACCCAGACATCCGGGATGTCGAATCCGACGTAGTCGATCCGGAGATCGCCCCGCTGCCGGTCCGGCTTCCGCAGGAGCGAACAGGTCGACAACGAGGCGGGCCCGCGCCGGCGAAGGGTTTCCAGCAGGAGCCGAAGGGTGGAGCCGGAATCGACGATGTCCTCGACCACGAGCACGTGCCTTCCGGCGATCGGCGCCTGCAGATCGAGGAGGAGCCGGACCTCCCCCGAGTGCGATGCCCCGTCCGGGTAGGCGGACATCGCGAGAAAATCGACCCGGACCGGGATCGACAGCCGCCGGACGAGGTCGGCGAGGAAGATGAAGGAACCGCGCAGCACGCCGACCAGGTACAGCTCGCCCGTGCCGGCATGATCGGACGAAATCGTTCGCGCCATCTCCCGGACCCGTGTCCGGATCCGTTCCTCGGAGAGGAGAACCTTCGGAGCTACCGGCTGCATGCGCCCCCTCGATATTCCGTGCCTGCGATGGACGACGCCGGGAAGTCCGCGAAACCGGGAGTCCTCACGCCGGAATCCGCAACGGTCGGGCGGGATCCACTCCCGATCGCGGCCATGAACCGGACGACCTTGTCGAACGACGGCAGGTCGATCTGTTCCTCGTCGTCGAACGGGGTTACCAGGATGGGATATACTCCTTCCAGGAGCGGGGTGTCCGCCACGGTTCGCCTCCTTTCGGCAGGGTCCCCGGATCCGCCGCAGAGGGGGCGGATCGGGGGATGCAGGACGCCAGTATAATCCAGCCCGGAGGTTCCCATGAACAGGAAGATGAACGCCA
>JBFFGP010000036.1:0-6753 GCA_041557435.1 Candidatus Deferrimicrobiaceae bacterium
CATACTCGGTGTGCGGCAGGGAGATCTCCACGCCTTCCGCGCCCAGGGAGGTAAGCGCGGCGAGCGCCTTCGTAACCGCCGTCTTGACGGAAGAGTCCAGACCTTCCGCGAAGTATTCCCGCGGCAGGCCCACCCGCATCCCCTTTACGCCCCTTTCGGTTGCGGCGAGATAGTCCGGCACCGGGACATCGACCGACGTGGAGTCCCTCCGGTCGTATCCCGCGATGACCGCGAGGACGGCCGCTGCGTCCGGGACGGTTCGGGCGACCGGCCCCGCCTGGTCCAGAGACGACGCAAAGGCGATCATGCCGTAGCGGGACACGCGGCCGTAGGTCGGCTTCATCCCCACGACGCCGCACAGGGACGCCGGCTGGCGGATCGAGCCTCCCGTGTCCGTCCCCACCCCGGCGAAACAGGTCCCCGCCGCCAAGGCAGCCGCCGTCCCCCCGGAGGAGCCCCCCGGGACCCGATCCGTCGCCCACGGATTTAGCGCAGGCCCGAAACAGGACGTCTCTGTGGACGACCCCATCGCGAACTCGTCCATGTTCTGCTTGCCCAGAAGGACCGCGCCGGCGGCCCGTATCCTCTCGGTAACCGTGGCGTCGTACGGCGGGTCGAAGTCATGCAGGATCCGGCTGGCGCAAGTAGTCCGGATCCCCTTCGTACAGAAGATGTCCTTGAGCGCCACGGGAATTCCGTGCAGCTGCCCCCGCACATGGCCCCGGGCAATCTCCTCGTCGCACGCCTCCGCCTCCCGCATCGCGGTTTCCGGGAGAATCGTTATGTAGGCGTTGATCTTCGGGTTGATTTGCTCGATCCGGGAAAGAAGCGCCCGGGTCATCTCCCGGGAGGAGATCCTCTTTTCTCGAACAGCCTTCGCCGCGTCCATGAGGGTCCATTCGTGCACGGGGATGTCCGCCACCTCTGTCAGTCCTCGATGATCCGCGGGACGCGGAAGAAGTCCCCTTCCCGGTCAGGAGCGTTCTTCAGGATCTCCTCCTTTTTCCCGAAGGGATGGACGGAGTCTTCGCGAAAGGGGGCTCCCATCTCGACCGCGTGGGAGGTGGGGACGACATCCGCCGTGTCGAGACGGTCGAGCTGCCGGATGTGGGAGAGGATGTTGGCCAACTGTTCCCTCATCGTGTCCGCCTCGGCCAATGACAAAGACAGCCTTGCAAGGCGGGCCACGTGCAACACCTCATCCCGGGTGATTGCCATCGGAAACCCCCTGTTTTCGTAAGGCATTCAATTTACCACAGTTGCCTTATGGCGCGCAAAAACGCCGGTCGTTTCCGGCCGGGGACGGAAGGTAGAATAAACGGATGGGAACGAGACGGTTTTTCGCCACCACGAGCAGGGGGCTCGAGGACGTGCTGGCGGGGGAGATTCAGGCCCTGGGCGGAAGGGAAGCCAGGGGCGCACCCGGCGGCGTATCCTTCACGGGGGATACCGCCCTGGGGTACCGGGCGAACCTGTGGCTCAGGACAGCGAACCGGATTCTCCTTCACCTGTCCGATTTTCCAGCCCCCACGCCGGGGGCCCTCTACGAGGGAGTAGCGTCTGTCCCCTGGCCCGAAATCTTTCCGGCCCGGAAAACGATGGCCGTCGACGCGACGGTCCGGGATTCCGGGATCACGCATTCGCACTTTGCGGCGCAGAAGACAAAGGACGCCGTCGTGGACCGGTTCCGGAAGAGCCTAGGCGTGCGGCCGGACGTCGATCCCCTCTCCCCGAACATAAGAATCAATGTCCGTATCGTGCGCGATGCATGTACCCTCTCGCTGGACCTGTCGGGGGAAAGCCTGAACCGGCGAGGATACCGGGGCGACCCGGAAGAGGCCTCGCTTCGGGAGACACTTGCGGCAGGGATGGTACTCCTCACCGGATGGGACGGGCGGACACCGCTTGTCGACCCGGTTTGCGGGGCGGGAACGATTCCGATCGAGGCCGCGCTTTTCGCCACGAACACGGCCCCCGGGCTGCGAAGGAGCGTATTCGCGTTCCAGCACCTCTCCGATTACGACGGCGGCCTTTGGGATTCGCTCATCGCCGAGGCGAAGAACAAGATGCGTTCCTTTGCAGCCTCCCGGATCGAGGGGAGCGACATATCCCCGGAGGCGATCCGGAACGCCCGCCGGAACGGTAAGCGCGCCGGAGTCTCGGGCATTGTCGCCCTTCACACCCGGGACGTAAAAGAGTTTTCCCCCTCCGACCCGCCGGGGATCATCCTCTGCAACCCCCCATACGGGGTGCGGATTCAGGCCGGCCACGAAGCGGAGACCTCCTACCGGGCGTTGGGCGAGTTTTTCAAGAAGCGGTGCCCCGGATGGACGGCGTACGTCCTCTCCGGGGACCCGGACGCCACGCGGCACATCGGCCTCAAGGCCTCGCGAAAATTCCCTCTCATGAACGGGCCTATCGACTGCCGTCTTCTTCGTTATGAGATATATTGATAGCCATCGTTTCTCCAACGCGAGGGAAAAAGCAGGGCTCGGCGCGCTGTTATTCCCGCCGGGCACCCGACGCTTGCCCCCGGGCGTCAGGCAAATCGACGAGGAGGGCGCGAACACAATGGCTCTGTTCGTGAAGCACATCCTGAGAATGCCGCTTCCGTGGAAGCTTTGGGTTGCGGCTCTTTTCCTGACGAACATGGGAGGTGTCTTCTTCCTGCCTGGCAAGGAGGCCTGGGTCGTGCTGGGCGGGCTTTTCCTTGGCGCCCTGCAGCAGAACGTGATCTTCGATCGCCTTGGGTTCGTGCGTCTTCTGGGGCTCGGTCACTTCCATTGGTTCGCGATGCTTACGTGGCTTCTCCTGCGGCTCGACTCGATCCCCGGTGAGACATACCTCCATCATTGGGTTGTCTCTGTGATCATCACCTGTGGACTTTCCCTAGTGATCGACACGGTCGACGTGGTTCGATATCTTCTTGGCGAGCGAGGAGCGACCATCGTGCTCGAAGATGGGAGCGCATGACCAGGGCAGGAAGACTTTCGACCGGCCGCCCATGCGCAGAGAGTCAGACCGGAGGAGCGCACCCACGAGATGCCGGGAATTTTCTATATCGAAGGCAACCCGGGGGTCCGCAATGAAGAGCGCGGGAGGAAATCTTGGACGTACTGCAGGTTATCCTCGCATGGGCCGCATTTGCCGTCTTTCACAGCCTGACGGTCTCGGAGGGGTATGAGGACCTGGCACGCCGATGGATGGGGGACCACGCATTCGACCGATACCACCGACTCGTCTTCACCGCGTACTCCGTAGTCGTATTCCTCCTTCTCGTTTCCTTCCTGCGATCACTGCCGGATCTTCCCTTGTACCAGCTGGAAGGTGGGGCCCGAATCGTCCTTCACGCCGTCCAGGCGTGCGGTGTCGCCTTTCTTTTCTGGACGCCATGGGATCTCATGGAGTTCATCGGACTGCGTCAATGGGAGCGGCACAAGGAAGGGAAATCTACGGACCCCGGTCGCAACGAACGTCTCTTTACGGGAAAGGCGTACGGGGTGGTGCGGCACCCGCTCTACTTCGGGATCTCGGTGGTCCTTGCCTTCCACCCCGTACAGACCCGGAACTCCCTGGTATCCATCGTGATGGTCATCCTCTATTTCTACGTCGGGACGTTTTTCGAGGAGCGCCGGATGGTGCACCAGTTCGGGGAGGAATACCGAAACTACCAGAGACGCGTCCCCCGGTTCCTGCCATTTCGATTCCGGCAATCGAACCGTCTTGCGAAGGAGTGATGCCTTTCTCTGCCAGGCCCGAATGGTGAAATATTGTCTGTAATGAGCAGGCAACCAACAAACCATTTTTCGCTCCGCCGAGTTGTGCCATCATCGTACCGAGTACGTAAGGGACACCGGGAGGTGCTGCCTGGAATTCTTCCAAAAAATGAAGAGAGCGAGGCGAGGGGAGTGCGTCGCATGTGGAGAGAAGCTTTCCCCGCAGACGATTCCCGAGTGCGGAAGCTATTTTCAGGAAGTTTCCATCACCTTCGTGGGGCTTCCCTGCCTCGGATGCACGACGCCGGGGCACCCAAGACGGTTCGCCAACATGGAATTCGGGGAGCGCCTGATCGACGCAATCTTCGAGACGGGGGAGTTTCCCGCCGGGAAGCAGCGTCCCCTCGGCGGGCTTTCGTGCCGGAATTGCGGTGCCCTCATGAAGACACCGAGACGGCAGGGAGGTTCGGTCTCCCAGGAGTTTTCCTTTCCGGGGCTCCCGACGTTTTCGGTCACGGTCAGCGGGCCGATGATCCGGTGCAGCGATTGCGGCATGGAGCAGATTTTCGCGGACCGGGAGACGGGGCACAGGATCGGTGAGGCCATGACCAACGCGTTTCGCCAGGCAAACCTGAACCCGTAGGTGGGGCGGTCTTCCATACTCCGCCGGCCGGTCCCGCATTCGACGCCAAGCCAGGGGAGTTGTCCAAAGCAGGAAGAATATCTCCAACGGGGACACCATGGGACAGAATTTCCTCGTACGCCCGATCGGGATTGTTCGTTCGGCGGTCCGGAACCTCGAAGAGGCGCCGAAGCAGGGGGCGATTTCCGGCACGGAGGCCGAGATCGTCGTCGACCCCGCCTACGCGCAAGCCCTCGAAGGACTCGACCAAAGAGTGGGACCGCCCGACAGCCCGGTCCGGGAAGACAGTCCTTACCGGAAGAGCGGGAAGGTCATCATCCTTTGCTGGATGCACGAGGCGGACCGAAACCGGCGCAAGGTTCACCCGCGGGACCAGGAGGACCGGCCGGAGCGAGGGGTCTTTTCCACGAGGTCCCCCCATCGCCCCAATCCGATCTCGCTGCACACCGTGTCGCTGCTTTCGGTCCGGGGGAACGTGCTCCGCGTCCGCGGAATGGACGCGGTTGACGGCACGCCGGTCCTGGACATCAAACCGCACGACCCGGAGCTGGACGGGTAGGGGAAGTTCCCTCGCTACCCCCGGGTCCGTGTGGTGCGGAGCCGGCCGGCCAGATCGTCGATGAACTGCCTCGCGACCCGGCCGCTGCGATGCCCGTTGTCCAAAGCCCAGCGAAGGGCCTCCTCGTGCAATTGCTCCCGGTCCACGGGTAGCCCGAGGCGCACCGCGAGGTGATCGACCACGGCAAGATACCTCTCCTGGTCGAAGCGGGGGAATCCCAACCTCACCCCGAACCGGTCGGCTAATCCGAGCTTTTCCGAGACGGCCTCCTCCGGGTGGATCTCCCCAATACCCGTGTTGTCGGACATCGGTTCCGGCATCAGGTGCCGCCGGTTTGAGGTCGCGTAGATCAGGACGTTGCCAGGCCGCTGTTCGAGGCCGCCGTCGAGAAGAGTCTTCAGGACCCGGTAGTCGTCCTCCCGTTCCCCGAAGGAGAGGTCGTCGCAGAACACAACGAACCGTAACGGGACGCCCCGAAGCATCGCGGCGAGGGCGGGCAGGCTCAGCATGTCCCAGCGCCTAACCTCCACGAGCCGCAGGCCGCCGGGAGCGAATCGCGCAAGAAGCCCCTTTATGCATGATGACTTTCCGTTTCCCCGTTCCCCCCAGAGAAGCACGTCGTTCGCCGGGTTGCCGGACACGAACTGCGCCGTGTTCCGGACGAGAATCTCCTTGGCGTCGTCGATCCCCACCAGATCATCGAGGTCCACCATGTGGGGATGCGCGATCGGCGCGAGCTTCCCGATCGCTCCGTGCTTCTCCCAGCGGAAAGCCCAGTGGGTCTCGAAAACAGCCTGGTCGGGGGGAAGGGATGGTCCCAAGCCGTCCAAGAGTCGTCCGGCCCTGTCCAAAAGCCCCTCCAATCTCGTCAACACGGCCGCCCAGCGCCCGTCCTCTCTCATGTCCCTCTCCCGTGACCGGATCGTATGGGCGCTGCAGATACCAGCGCCAAGGTGACCATCGCCTTGGACACCAGCGTCTCACTGCCGTCGCGCTGCGCGTAGACCTCCGACTCCGCCACGTTGAGGGTTCTGCCCTGCCTCAGGACCGCCGCACGGCAACGGAGACGTTCTCCCAGCGCGGGCCGCAGAAAGTTGATCTTGAACTCGACAGTCAGGACGAGCTCCCCTTCCGCGGCAAGCGTGCCCGCGGCTCCTCCGGCAGTGTGGTCGGCCATCGTGGCCTGCACGCCCGCGTGGATGTATCCGTCCTGCTGCAGATGTTTGGGAAGGACCTCCAGGGCGGACTCGCACCAGCCCTCTCCCAGGTCCTTGAGCCGGATCCCCAGGTCGTTTATGAAGGCGGCATGGTGAAAGATCTCCCGGACCTTTCCGGGGAAGTCAGGCGATCGCGGCTTCATGGGAGGGTCATCGCCCCTGCCCCTGGACACCGAAGCGGGCGAGCACGGCGTCGAGCCGACGGCGGCCGGTCGCCGTTTCCTCGAACGGGTCCTCCTTGAGCCGGTGGGGGAGCGACATCCGGAATCCGTCCGCCAGGCATTCCTCGTCGGGGGCCTCGATCCCCTTGATCACCGCAAGGGCCTTCGCGCTCTTAAGGATCGTGATGTCCCCGCGGTGGCCGGCGACCCCGAGCTCCGAGACCACTTCCACCACCGCCTGCAGGACATCGTCGGACACCCGCACGGAGGGAAGCGTTCGACGGGCCGATTCGAGCTGTTCCCGGAGAGTCTCGTCCTTTTCGCCCCACTCCGCGAGGAACCCGGGGTCCTCCCGCTCGAAAGAGAGCACCCGGTCCACGATCTGCTTCCGCAAACCGATCTCCTTCTCCCCGGAAACCTCCACGCACAGACCGAAACGGTCCAAAAGCTGCGGACG
>JBFFGP010000037.1:0-6663 GCA_041557435.1 Candidatus Deferrimicrobiaceae bacterium
CCAAGAACGGCGGCATTGCTATTTGCGCGCCAATCGCTCCGTACGAGAGCGTCCGCGAGGAAGTACGCCAGATGATCGCCGCCCGCGGCGGATTCGTCCTGGTACACGTGGCCACCCCGCTTTCCACCTGCGAGGAAAGAGACCGCACATCAGTCGGAACAGGGCATCGTTCAGGGCGATACAGAACAGGATCGCCGAAAGCAGAAGGTTCTGTCCCCGAAGATCCATGGAATCCACCGTTCAATCGTCCTGAGCGAGCGTCCCGGGCCGGATCCCCTTCTCTCCGAATTTCTCCCGGATCCGGTCCACCGCCTCGTTGAGTTTAGCGACCTGCTCCGGGTCCTTCTCCGGCTCGATCGTTCCTTCTGCTACGGGTTCCTTTCCCCGGAACAGGGGCATTTGTCCCCACCGCACCTGCTTTTCCGCTTCGGACTCGAGTTGGGACAACGAAATTCCAAGGAGCCTTACCGGCCTTCTCCCCGCCTCGGTCTTCTGCAGGAGGGGAAGAACGGTCCTGTAGATCGCGCCGCCGTCGTCGGTGGCGGAAGGGATGGTCACGGCCCGTGTGACCATCGTGAAGTCGTGGTACTTCACCTTGAGCGTGACGGTCCGTCCCCGGAACCCCTTCCGCCGCATCCTTGCGGAGACCCGTTGTGCGAGGGAGAGAAGTTCCTTCCGGATCGCCTCGCCGTCCCGGATGTCCTCGTTGTACGTGTCCTCGTGGCCGATCGATTTCACCTCATGATCAGGCTCCACCTCCCGTTCGTCGATCCCGTTCGCGAGCCTGTGCAGATGCAATCCGTTTTCCCCGAATCTACGCTTGAGGGATTCCTTCGGGACGCTCGCCAGGTCGCCGATCGTGCGGACCCTCATCCTGTGCAGGGCCGCCCCGGTCACCTTTCCCACCCCCCACAGTTTTCCCACGGGGAGGGGCCACAGGAACTCCTTCTCCTTCCCGCGGGGAACGACGGTGAGGCCGTCGGGCTTTTGCATGTCGGAGGCGATCTTCGCGACGAACTTGGTGCCCGCCACCCCCGCCGAGACGGTCAGGCCCGTTTCGGCCGTAACCGCTTCCTTGATCCGGCGGGCGATCTCCTCGGGACCGCCGAAGAGCCGCTTCGTTCCTGTTACGTCGAGAAACGCCTCGTCGATGGAGAGCGCCTCCACGAGGGGGGAGAAGCGGTGGTAGATCCCGAAGACGCGCTCGGACATCTCCTTGTACCGGCCCATGCGCACGGGAAGGAAAACGCCATGAGGACAGAGACGTCTCGCGGTGGCGATCGGCAGGGCGGAGTGGATACCGAACTTGCGGGCCTCGTAGGAGGCGGCGGAGACGACGCCCCGTTTCTCCCCTCCCCCGACGATGACGGGTTTTCCCGAAAGATCCTGGTTATCCAGTATTTCCACGGCCGCGTAAAACGCGTCCAGATCGAGGTGGATGATATCCCTTTCGCGTGACTCTTTCTTCATAGAGCAGATTGTACCGTTGATTTAGAGAGGACGATATTGAAAGGATGGACTTCCGACTCGCCGTCTATTTACCAGGGGGCCGAAAGATCTAAAGAAACGATGAGAAATAGCCGAAAGGAAAGGAAGAAACATCTCCGGCAAAACGCAGGAGAGGGGAGGAACGTCGGTGATTCGCGATCCCGTGGTGATGCTCGACAACCTGGTGCTTTCCCTTTCGGACTCCCTGGACCTCGTCCACCATTGCGCGGCGGATCACCAGCAACGCGTCGCCTACGTGTCACTGCGGATGGCGCAGTCGATGGGGTACAACCTCAACGACCGCGCCGACCTGCTGTACGCGGCGGCCCTGCACGACATCGGCGTGCTGTCGGTGGAGGAGAAGATCGATTCGATCCAGGTGGACAGCCAGAACTGGCAGCAGCACGCCGAACTGGGGGCCGACCTGCTTCAGCGCCTGGATTTTTTCCGGGCGGCATCCGATTTCGTCCGGCTCCATCACCAACCCTGGTCGGACGAGGCCGGGTGGAACGAAGCCAACGGAAAGGTCCGGACATCCTCAAACGCCCTCCATCTGGCGGACTACGTCGACCGGGTCGTTCGCAAGGAAATCGACATTCTGTCGCAGGTCAAGATGGTGCGGGACAACGTGTCGCAATGGTCGGGAAGCAAGTTCTCTCCCGAGCTCGTCGACTGTTTCCTCGAACTGACCGGCCAGGAATCGTTCTGGCTGGATTTCGCCTCTCCCAGGATCTACACCGTCCTGACGGGGATGGTGGTCTGGCCCCACGTGGAGCTGCGCATGGACGGGCTGGAGCAGGTGGGACAGATCTTCAGCCGGATCGTCGATTTCCGCAGCCCCTTCACCGCGACGCACTCGATCGGCGTGGCGACGACGGCGGAGGAGCTGGCGCGGAGGGTGGGGTTCGAGGAGCGGGAATGCCGGCTGATCCGCATCGCAGGGCACCTCCACGATCTCGGCAAGGTCGCTGTGCCGAACTCCATCCTGGAAAAGCCGTCAAAACTCGCCCCGTCGGAATTTCACGTGATCCGGGGGCACACCTACCACACCTTCCACATCCTTTCCACAATCGGGGGGTTCGAGGAGATCAACATGTGGGCGTCGTTCCACCATGAGCGGCTGAACGGCGAGGGGTATCCCTTCCACCACAAGGGGGACGTCCTTCCGCTGGGATCCCGCATCATGTGCGTTGCAGATGTATTCACGGCCCTTGCGGAAAACCGCCCGTACCGGGAAGGGACCGGAAGGAAAGAGAACATGCCGATCCTGTACCGACTGGTCAGGAACGGCGGACTGGACGCGCGGATCGTGGACGTGCTGAACGAGGATTACGAGAAGATCGACAGGATCCGGATCGAGGCTCAGGAAGCGTACGCGGCCGAATACGCGAGCAGGTTCCCGGGCCGCACCGAAATACGCTTGAACTGAGCGACGCACGCATTCCGGAAACGGTCACGGAACCTTCAGGAAAGGATACTGCTCGATCTCGTCGCGGAAGAGGATCCCCACACCGCCATGGTCCCCGAAGGTCTGCACCGCAACGACGGAGCGAAACTCCCTGAAGTCGACCCGGGATGCGTACCCCTGTTTCTCGTGGGCGGAAAGGATCCGGCCGCCCATCTCTTTCTCCACCTCCTGCGTCGGGATCTCTCCCTTGTGTCCCCTTCGCTCGATGCGCACGTAGAAGGGGCCGGGAGGAACCTTGGCGGCGATACCGTCGATCCGCTCGCCCACCTTCTCGCGGAACGTCTCCCGCGTGAAGGTGAAGACGTCGTCGACCGGGACAACCCGGTAGACGTAACGCCAGACGGGGTCTCTGACTTCCTTCCCCTTGCGCAATTCCTCATAGAACCGGGTGCGGTCCTCCACGTGCCCGACCAGCACGTCCCGAAATCCCATCGAATGGAACCGGCCGAAGAACCTCAGTTCCTTGATCGCGCTCCTCTCCCCGTTGCGGCGGCAGGTGACGACGACGTTCCAGGGGGGCATCCTACGCCTTTGCCCGGTAGGAGCTTCGGACGAGCGGACCGGAAGACACCCGGGGAAAACCGATCCTGCGGGCGGCCGCCGCCAGTTCCCCGAACATTTCGGGGGAAAGGTACTCCCGGACAGCGGGATGATGCCGTGAGGGAGCAAGATATTGCCCCACGGTGACCGACCGGCAGCCCGCCGCGAAAAGGTCTTCCATAACGCCGACCACCTCCTCCCTGGTTTCCCCGAACCCGACCATCAGCCCGGACTTGAGCACAAGCCCGGAGGCCATTCCGCGGGCCTGGTACAGAAGGGAAAGAGACCGTTCGTAGGAAGCCAGGGGGCGCACCTCGGGGTAGAGCCGCGGAACGGTTTCCACGTTGTGGGCGAGGATGTCCGGGCGGGCGAGGATCACCTTTTCCAGGGCATCCCGATCACCCCCGAAATCCGGCACGAGGAGCTCCACCGAAGGAGGCGAAGGAAGCGCACGCAACGTTTCCACGACCCGAGCGAACTGTCCCGCCCCTCCGTCGGCAAGATCGTCCCGGGTGACCGAAGTCACCACCACGTGACGCCAGCGCAGGTCGAGCGCCGCCGCCGCAACCCGCGCCGGCTCGGAAAGGTCGGGCGGAGAAGGCCGCCCGGTGGAGACATTGCAGAACGCGCACCCCCGGGTACAGACACCCCCCAGGATGAGGACGGTCGCGGTTCCTTCCCCCCAGCACTCTCCGACGTTCGGGCACCTTGCCTCCCGGCACACGGTCACCAGACCGTGCTTTTCAAGGGTCTCCGTCACGTGGGCCACACCTTCCCCGACCGGGGCCCGAACCGTAAGCCACGGGGGACGCAGCGATTGTTGCATGCCGCTCACGAAAATCCCCGGATGTGGCGCCCGCATGACGTTGCCACCCTGTCCCGGACCTCTTCCATCGGGACATCCCTCCCCGTGATCTCTGTCATCGAGGTCGCCTCGCGCCCTTTCAGCCCGCACAGGTGGATCCGGTGGAAATAGGCAAGGTCCGTGGTCACGTTCAGGGCGAAGCCGTGGTAGGTAACCCATCGCTTGACACCCACGCCGATGGAGGCGATCTTCTTCCCCCCGGCCCACACGCCGGTGAGCCCTTCGATCCGGCAGGAAGGGATGCCGAAGGCGTCAAGCGCCTCGATCAGCGCGAATTCGAGACACCGGACAAACCGGTGCAGGTCGGGGCGCGCAAAGAGAACGATCGGATACCCGACGAGCTGTCCGGGCCCGTGGTACGTCACATCGCCTCCCCGGCTTACCCGCTCCACGGGGATCCCTTCCTGAATCAAGGTTTCCTCGGACACGAGGAGGTTGGCCTGTTCTCCGGAGCGGCCGAAGGTGTAGACGTGGGGGTGGGTAAGCAAAAGAAGCGTGTCTTGCGATTCCCTGCCCGCCCGGCGGTCGACGTAGGAGAGCTGCAGGTCAAGCGCCTTCTTATACTCCACGCAACCGAGCCAGACGCTCTCCACGGCTTCCCAATCCTCTAGAGGTGGAACTCCCCCGCCTCGAGGATTTCCCGCACGCGGAAGAGAAAGGAGTTGCCGGCCACGCCGTCGACGATCCTGTGGTCGTACCCGAGGCACAGGTACATCATCGGGCGGATGACGATCGCGTCCTCGCCGTTCGCCTCGATCACCACCGGCCGCTTGACGACCTGCCCCATCCGCAGGATGCCTACCTGGGGCTGGTTGATGATCGGCGTCCCGAAGAGGTTCCCCATCCGCCCGGGGTTCGTGACGCTGAACGTCCCGCCCGCGAGCTCGTCCGGGAGAATCTTCTTGGCCGCGGCCCGTGCGGCTATGTCCTCCACCGCCTTGGCCAGGCCGAGCAGCGACTTCTCATCTGCGTTGCGGATCACCGGAACGATCAATCCTCTCTCGGTATCGACGGCAACGCCAATATGAATGGCCTTCTTGATGACCGTGCTCTCCCCCACCACCTGCGCGTTCAGGATGGGAAACTCCCGAATCGCCTCGATAGCCGCCCGGATGATAAAGGGGAGGTACGTGAGGGAGACCCCCTCCTTCTTTTTTTCGTCCCGGAACGCCGTCACCTTGCGCATGTCCACTTCGGCAAAGGTGTGGACGTGCGGGGAGGTGCGCTTGCTCATCACCATGTGCTCGGCGATCGTTTTCCGGATCGGGGTGAAGGGAATCACCTGGTCCCCCTCCGGAGTGACCTTCACCCCGGGCGGGGGGGCCGGCTTTGCCTTAGGTGCCGCCGGAGGCGGGGCGGGTTTCGCCTTCGGCGGAGGGGCCGGGACGGCTTCCTTCCCGCCGCGCGCGAGGTACTCCTCGACGTCCCGTTTCGTCACGCGGCCGTCGATCCCCGTCCCCGGGACCTGCGAGACGTCCAGTCCGTGCTCCGCGACCATCTTCGCTACCACCGGGGAGATGCGAAGTCTCGGCCCATCCTTCGGGGGTGGGGGCGGCGCGGGTTTTACCGCCTCCTTCGGCGGCTCGGCGCGGGGGGCGGCCGGGATGGGCGGACCCGTCTTGCGCGCCATCGCACCGGGAAACCCTTCCTCCTCCTCGTCCCATTTCTCGGGGGGCGGGGTTGGGGCGGCGGCCTCCTTCTCCGTTTCGATCCGGCAGAGGATCTCCTGGATGGGAACCGTGTCCCCCTCCTTCGCGAGGATCTCCACGATCGTCCCCGCTGCAGGGGACGGAATCTCGGCATCCACCTTGTCGGTGGAAATCTCGAGGAGCGGCTGGTCCTTGGCCACGGTGTCCCCGACCTTCAACAGCCACTTGACCACGACCCCCTCGATTACGCTCTCCCCGAGCTGGGGCATGACGACGTCAACGCGCATCGGTTACTCCCCTTTCAATAGGCGGCAAGCTGTCGTATCGCTTCCGTAACCTTCTCCTGGTTGGGGAGGATGTACTCCTCCATCGGGCCCGCGAAGGCATTGTGCGTGTCCCTCGAGGCCAGCCGCATCACCGGCCCATCGAGATACTCGAAGAGATCCGAGGCGATACGCGCCGCGATCTCCCCTCCGATCCCGCCGGTGAGGCGCGCCTCGTGGATGATGAGCGCCTTGCCGGTCTTTGTCACCGATTCCCGGATCGTCTTCCAGTCGAGCGGGAGCAGCGTCCGAAGGTCGATCACCTCGATGTCGACCTCGGACGCCATGTCTCTTGCGGCCTTCATCACCGCGTGCACGGGCGAGCCGTAC
>JBFFGP010000038.1:0-6638 GCA_041557435.1 Candidatus Deferrimicrobiaceae bacterium
GAGTGCAACCTTGCCAAGGTTGAAGTCGCGGGTTCAAATCCCGTCGCCCGCTCCATCCCCCCAAGAACAGGGACGTTCCTAAGAACTCTCCCTTCGCCTTATCGTTATCCGATCTTCCGCGCCAACTCTTCGGTGAAGACGGGATAGGAGATCCGGAGTGCGGGGATCTGGGTACGTATCAGCGCCACGTCGGTCGGGGAAGGGGACGGCGTGTCCGGCACCTTTTCCGGCATCAGGGGAAACCCCGTCTCCTTTCGCGCCTCCTCGTAGGATACGCCGGGATGGAGGGTCGAAAGACGCCACTCGCCCGCGTCGTTTTCGTACTCCATCGTACAGAGAGGAGTAATGAGTTTCGTGGGGCCTCCGCGTCGCCACGGGTACCGGGGGGTGTTTCCCGCAGTGGTGATGAAATCGCATTTCTCCACGAAGATGCGCGGGGTGTGGGCGAGCGTGAACAGCACGACCCTGCGTGTCATGTAGTAGAGCATCGCCGACCCCGCTCCCCCGGGGAGACGGACGCGCGGAGCCTCGTATTCCCCGATACAGGTGAGGTTGATGTTCCCTTTCCGGTCGATCTGCGCGCCCGAAAGGAAAAACAGGTCGAGTTTTCCCCGCTGCGCCATGTCGAACAGCTCCTTGGATCCGTCGGTGACGGGGGTAGCCTCCGATCCGAAGAAGAGGAATTTCCCGTGCGCGGCGTGTCGTGCTCTCGCATGGAGCACACCCAGGAGAGGGACGGGCGAGAGGGTGCCCACCGCCGTTCGTTCGAAATCGCGCACCTCCCGGGATATCTGGAACGCGAGAAATTCCTCCGGAAGGCAATCCCCGAGGGCCATGGGCATGGCGCTTTATACCGCCTTTCCGCAGGCAAGCCCGAGGTACTCCTCCTCGGTCTTCCCGAGAACGAACCGGGACAGGTACTCGTAATACCCTTCCGCTGTTTTCGACGCTGCGAGGTATTTCTCCATGTGGGCGTGATCGATTTCGTAGAGGTGAATGCATCCTCCCGGGTGGGCGCCGCGGGGTGCGACGACGACCTGATCGATATGGAGGGCGGAGAGGTAAATCTCCCCGGGATAGGCGATGAGCTTCTCCGCGGGGACGAGCTCCTCCACGGTCACGGTCGCTTTCTTCGCCGCGAGGACGGCGAGCCGGTCCGCCTCGAGGGCGGAACACACGACGTTTCCGTTCGCGTCGGCCCGGATCGCGTGAATTATGGCCCAGTCCGGCCGGATCGCCGGCACGACGAAGATTTCCTTTCCCGAGTATGGATCGGCGACTTTCCGGAAGTCCGGCCGGACCGCTTCGTATCCGGTTTCGGCGAACCCGAACATGGGGTGGAACGGCACCCCGGAGGCTCCAGCCTGGAGCCCGGCAAGGAGGCCGGGTCAGGAATGCTCGTGCGTGAGGATCTTCCCGGCTTCGACGGCCCGCCGAAAATTGGGGGCCATGCCGTACTCCCCCAGGGAGATCTGGGGGAACTCGACGGAGCGGACACAACCCGCACCGATCAGCATGTCCGCGTTGATCCCCCCGATGGGGACGACCACGAGGTCCAGGTCCCTCTTCTCCTGACGGACCATTTCCCGGACGAACGCCATCGGGCTCATCACCATCGCACCGCCGATTGCGACCTTGCTCCCAGACGGGACGTCGACGACAGCCTCGGCAAGCGTCACGAAAGGTGCCTGGTTCACGGTATGAGGTCCTCCTTATACTGGAGCGTCCTCCTTCGCACCGGGTCCACAACGATAAACAGAGAAGCCGGCGCTTCGGAGGACATCCTCCGTAGCTCGAAATCTCCCGGGTTGACCTCCGAATTTCGAGCGAAGGAGGATGGTGCCCGGGGGGGGAATCGAACCCCCACGGCTTATTCAGCCTCGGGATTTTAAGTCCCGTGCGTCTGCCAGTTCCGCCACCCGGGCATTCCTCCGTAAGATACCATGAAAACTCAGCGAAAGAGTCCGAGCAAGCCCAGCCCGTCCCTCAAAAGCAGGATGGCGAACAGGAGAAGCAGAATGCCGAGTGTGCGCATGAGGTATTGATAGGCTCCTCCGCCCATAAGATGCTTCGACTGGCCGGCCAGCACGGCAAGCAGCACCTTGGAGCCGACGAGGCACCCGAAGAAACCGGCGACAAACGCAACGGCGGCCGGCGGACTCGTTTCCCATCCGTTGAGGATCGTGGGAGCCCCGACGGTCAACCAGAACAGGTAGGGGTAGGGGCTCAGCGCATTGACCAGCGCCCCTTTCCGAAACGATTGCGGGTCGATCGAACCTGCGGCAGGTTCCTGCAACCTTGCTCGAAATGTGTCATGGGCCATATGCAGCAGGAACAACCCGCCGAAGATCGAGACCACCCCCAATATGGATCGGAAGCCGGAAAGCTTCGCAAGCAGGAGCGTCGAGACCAGGATGATCGGCAGGTCCGTCAGGAGGGGAGCCATGGCAATCTTTACCCCCTCCCGGACCCCGTGCCGGATCGTGTGGGAAAGCACAAGGGCAAGGAGCGGGCCGGGCGAAAATCCCGCCGACAGTCCCAGAACAACGCCTGCACTCAGAAAAAACACCATCCCGCCCGGCTCCCCGTTTGATTTTCCGGCAAGCAATACGAAAACAGGGACTCAGCCGGAGATGGCCAAGTCCCTGGAATCTTTGGAGGCGGCACCCGGATTCGAACCGGGGAATAAAGGATTTGCAGTCCTCTGCCTTACCACTTGGCTATGCCGCCGTATTCGTATTCTCGGTCGAACCCTTGCACCCTGTCAAGCCTCCCGACGGCGCTTTGTAGGCCCCGGAGGGCCGGTCCGGATTCATTTTTTTCGATAAAGTGTTATTATTAACGTCATTCTTGCACGATCCGCAGCTGTTCCGACCCGGAGGTCTCCCTGGCCGTCACGATCTACATTACAGGAGTCGCCGGCTTCATCGGATCCCACGTGGCGGAGGCCCTCCTTCTCCGCGGCGATCGTGTCGCCGGGCTCGACAACTTCGATCCCTTCTACGACCGCTCCCTCAAGGAATCCAACCTTGCCGCCCTTTCCGCCTACCCGGGATTCTCCTTCACCGAGGGCGACATCCGGGACGAGGACGCGCTTCTCCGGTGGGGGAACGGCCTCCCCGCGGACGCTCTCATCCACATGGCCGCAAAAGCGGGCGTCCGTCCGTCGGTAGCCGATCCCACGGGGTACGCCGATGTGAACGTTTCAGGCACTGCGCGTGTCCTCGTCTTTGCGAGGGATCGCGCCATTCCCCGCATCCTGTTCGCCTCCTCCTCGTCGGTATACGGAGGGAACACCAAGATCCCGTTTTCCGAGGACGACCCCGTCGATCACCCGGTGAGCCCTTACGCGGCGACGAAAAAGGCGGGGGAACTGTTGTGCCATACATTCTGCCACCTGTACGGGATGAACATAGCGTCGCTGCGGTTTTTCACGGTGTACGGACCGCGGCAGCGGCCGGAGATGGCGATCCACAAGTTCACCCGCCTTCTCTGCAAGGGGAAGGATATCGGGATCTACGGAGACGGGTCGAGCCGGCGTGACTACACCTACATCGACGACATCGTGGGGGGGGTCGTGGGCGCGCTCTCCGCCCCCCCCGGCCATCGGGTCTACAACCTCGGGGAGTCCGCAACGATCGCTTTGTCCGACCTCGTCGACCTGCTGGAGCGGGCCACCGGGCAAAAGGCGAATCGGCGGTTCCTCCCGGTGCAGCCGGGGGATGTACCCGTGACCTGCGCGGACATCACGCGGGCCCGCGCGGAGATCGGATACGACCCGAAGATTCCCGTCGAAGAGGGAGTGAAAAAATTCGTTGGTTGGTATCTTGGCAACCTAACCGGAAAAACCGTTTCAGGAGGTGACCGATGAAGATCACGTTGTCCGTAATCAAGGCGGATATCGGCTCCGTCGGGGGCCATATCCAACCGAGCACCCAGCTCGTCGAGACGGTGCGAAAGAACGTCGCCGACAATGGGAAGAAGCTTCTGATCGACTCCCACGTAGGATACACAGGCGACGACATTGCGATTCTCATGACCCATACCGGAGGGGTCTTGAACGAGCAGGTCCACAGGCTCGCCTGGGAAACGTTCCTTGCCGGAACGGAGGTTGCGAAGGCTCAGGGGCTTTACGGCGCCGGGCAGGACCTCCTGAAGGATTCCTTTTCCGGGAACGTGAAGGGGATGGGACCGGCCGTCGCCGAGATGGAGTTCGAGGAGCGGCCGAACGAGCCGTTCCTGCTCTTTGCCGCCGACAAGACCGATCCCGGCGCATACAACCTCCCTTGCTACCTTGCGTTCGCGGACCCCATGGTAAGTAGCGGACTCATCCTTTCCCCCAAGGTGGGTGCAGGGTTCACCTTCCGCATCATGGACGTGGAGCACACGGAGGGGGACCGGGTGATCGACCTGAATGCGCCGGAAGACCTCTACGACATCGCCGCGCTTTTGCGCGACCAGGAACGTTTCGTCGTCGAATCGATCCGCTCCCGGGCCACGGGGGACATCGCCGCAGTCGCCAGCACCACGAGACTCCACAACATCGCGGGGAAGTACACCGGCAAGGACGATCCCGTGATGCTCGTCCGGGTCCAGGGGAGCTTCCCCGCCACGGGAGAGGTCCTCTCGCCGTTCACCATCGGCCACTTCGTCGCGGGGTTCATGCGCGGGAGCCATCACGGGGCGCTGATGCCGGTGCCGAAAAACACCGGCACCTCGTTCTTCGACGGACCACCGATCGTCTCCTGCCTTGCCTTCTGCGTCAAGGACGGCAAGCTCACCGAGCCCGTGGACCCCTTCGACCACCCGTACTGGGAGTACGTCCGGACAAGAGTGTCGGCCAAATCCGAGGACCTGCGCCGCCAGGGGTTTTTCGGCCCTGCCATGCTCCCGTACAGTGAGCTCGAGTACGGGGGGATCGTGGAACGGATTACGAAGATGGATTCCCTCTTCCGCATACTCACGCCGCGGGAAGAGGTAAAAGCGTAGAAAAAGAAGGGGCGGGTTGTTTGCCCGCCCCGCATCCGGCGGGAAGGGGGGGACATGGCCGGAGAAATCGATTTTCGTTTCGACTTTTCGCTCGTGAACGAGGGAAACCTCCGGAATGGGGAGGGGCTTACGCCTGGCCAGCTGGAAAGGTCGATTCGGCGGGCGGAAAGGGCGGCGAAAAAACTCACCTCGCTGCAAGCGGCGGGGGAGATCGGCTTCCCGGGGCTTCCGTTCCTCGAGAAGGAGGCCCGGGCCCTCTCTCGCTTCGCTGCGGTGATGCGAAAGCGGTTCACCCATCTCCTCGTTCTCGGGATCGGCGGGTCCGCGCTGGGGACCAAAGCCGTCTACGAGGGCGTAGGAGGAGAGGGTGCAAGGAAGGGGTTGCGCCTCACGGTGGCCGACAACATAGACCCCGACGGGTTTTTCCCGCTTCTGCGCTCCCATCCGATGAAAACCACCGCGGTCGTGGCCATAAGCAAGTCGGGCGGCACGGCGGAGACGAACGCACAGCTTGCCCTCGCCATCCGGGAACTGAAACGCGCCAACGGAAAGAAGTGGAAGGATCACGTGGTAATGATTACGGACCCCGAGAAGGGGGTGTTCCGCAAGTTCGCCGACGCCGAGGGGATCGTCACTTTTCCTGTTCCGCACAACGTGGGAGGGAGGTTTTCCGTCCTGACTCCCGTCGGGCTCCTCCCTTTGGCCGCGTCGGGGGTGAACGTGGGTAAGCTGTTGTCGGGCGCCCGGTGGATGGAGTCGGCGTTCCGCAGGGGAAAGGGGGAGAAGAACCCGGTCCTTTTCGCCGCTGCCGTGTACTCCTTTTACATGCTCGAAAACCCGAAGCCCGTGCAGGTCTGGTTTACCTACGGAGAGGGTCTTGCGCGCTTGGCGGAATGGTGGCAACAACTCTGGGGGGAGAGTCTGGGGAAACGCAGATCCTCGGGAGCAACCGTGGGGCAGACGCCGGCCCGGGCGGTCGGAGTGACCGACCAGCATTCGCAGGTGCAACTCTACCAGGACGGCCCCGCCGACAAGATCTTCACCTTCCTCAGGTGGATGAGCGGCAGGGAGAAGGGGAACGTACCGGCCTCCGGGTTTGCCCCCGGGATGGAAATGTTGGGGAATCGACCCTTGCGCGATCTTTTCGACGCGGAGTTCGAGGGAACGATCGGCGCGCTCTGGGAAGCCGGCCGTCCCATCGTGCGGATGGAGGTGGGGAAACGGGACGAGACGCACCTGGGGGCATTCCTCCACTTCTGGGAATGGGTGACCGCGATCGTCGGGGAATGCGCCGGGGTAAACCCCTTCGATCAGCCCGGCGTTGAGGAAGGGAAAATCATTACCCGCGCCCTCATGGGGGAGAAGGGGGCCGCGAAGCGGCGGGAGGCCTTCCTCCGGGCGAAGAGGAACCGGGTTGCCGCGGAGATCCTGCTATCGGGGGGCAGGACACGAAAAAAGAAACGCCGGCGCGGAGCGATGCGCGCTTCCGGGGCGGGGAGGAGGTAGTCGATGGGGGGAAGGATCCGCCTGCTTCCCGATGGCGTGATCGATCAGATCGCCGCCGGCGAGGTGGTCGAAAGACCGTCCTCCATCCTGAAGGAACTCCTGGAAAACGCCGTCGATGCCTCCGCGGGCAGGATCGAGGCGGA
>JBFFGP010000039.1:0-6469 GCA_041557435.1 Candidatus Deferrimicrobiaceae bacterium
AGGATGAAGAGCAGCGCGGAGTTCGGCATTTCGCCTACATTACGGCCCCCCGTTCCTTTTCGCAACCGGATCTCCGACCGTCACGGTGTGGGGGATCGAGAATCCTTCCGGTGGAATGCGCTCCTCAGGTTGGAGCTCCGCGCCCGTTACGCCTGCCCCGTCAGCGCCTTCATGAGATCCTTGGGGAGGGAAAAAGGACCCTGGCTCGCGGGGGATTCCCCTCGGCTACGCTCGCGACCTTCGCCCGCTCGCTGCCGGTTCCGCTCGCCGTAAGCTGAACCTCGCTCCCCAGCACCGTGACGGTCGGGGATCCGGTTGCGAAAAGAAACAGGGGGCCGTAATGTAGGCGAGATGCCGAACTCCGCGCTGCTCTTTATCCTGCTGTCCGCAGTGATGCACGCCGGGTGGAACCTCATCCTGAAGACGACGCAGCACAAGTTAGCCTTCAACGTCTTCATGCACGCCGCGGCGATCGTCATCTTCTCGGCGTACTGGCTCGTGCGACATGGCGCGATCCCCCTCCCCCGGGGACCGGTCCTGCCGTTTGCCTTCGCGGCCGGGTTCTTCTTCTCGATCTACCACGCCTGCCTTACGGCCTCGTACGAACGGGCGGATGTCTCCCTCGCCTACCCGCTCACGACAACGGGCCCGCTCTACATCCCCCTGTGGGCGTACCTCTTCCTTGACGAGCGCCTTTCCCTCCTCGGGATGGGCGGCATCCTCGTCGTATTCCTGGGCGCATACATCCTGCAGATGCGGGAATTATCCTGGGATGGAATTTTCTTCCCCCTGTGGAACATCCGCCTGCCCGGCGTTCTTTTCGCGCTCTCGGCAGGGCTCTTCTACTCCGTGGGGGCGATCGTGGACAAGCAGGGAGTGACGGTCGCGGACGTCTTCGTCTACACCTATTACCTGGACATTGCTCTGTTTCTTTTCCTGCTGGCCTACGCCCTGATGACGAATCCCCCGAACCGGTTTCTCGAGGAGATCCGGGTCCACTGGCCGCAAGGGGTTGCGGCAGGGCTCATCCTGTTCCTGTCGTTTATCACCTACCGGATCGGCCTTC
Source organism: Candidatus Deferrimicrobiaceae bacterium (assembly GCA_041557435.1). Taxonomy (GTDB): domain Bacteria; phylum Desulfobacterota; class Deferrimicrobia; order Deferrimicrobiales; family Deferrimicrobiaceae; genus JBFFGP01. Next base: position 1,067 of record JBFFGP010000039.1, read on the forward strand.
AGATGGCGAAGGTGTCGTACGCAACCTCGGTCCGCCAAGTAAGCGCCATCGCAGGCGTTCTGGGGGGGATCCTTCTCTTCCGGGAACGCTTCGGGCGGATCCGGCTGCTGGGGGCGGCGCTCATCGCCTGGGGAGTCGCCTGCATCAAGCTGGGGTGAGAAAGAATCTCGCCCGCCATGGAAAGAAAGAGACGAGCGAAACGAGGTGACCTCACCCGCCGATGTAGTCCTTCACCCTTGCGTGGAACCCGGTGGAGATCGGCTTGACCCGGCCTTTCGCGTAGTCGTACATCACCTGTACGGTTTCGGCCTCGGTGAAGACCCGGCCGTCCCGGGGGTCATACAGGTCGGCCCGGAACCGGAAGGAACTACGGGAAACGTCGGTGATGTACATCCGCAGCCGGACTTCATCTTGTAAAAGAATCGGAAGCCTGTACCGCACGGTCGCCTCGGCCAGGATGAATTCGTAGTCCTCAATCCGTCTCACCCCCAGCACGTCGGCGAAGAATTTCGCCCGTCCCAGTTCGAAGAACGTCATCGTCACGGCGTTGTTCACGTGCCCCATAGCGTCTATGTCGCCGAACCGAAGGGGGATGTCGGTCTCGTACATCTTCGCGGGGGTAGAGGGCAAGGTCCACCGGAAGGGTTCTTCCCACCGGTCGCGGAAGGCGATCTCCCCGGTATCCTTGCGCACCCGCGGCCGCTCGTCCTTCTTGCGGGTCGCCTCGTCGAGGTCCTCGTGTTTCCCCGCATACCCCACGGCGATCACGGCGATCGGAAGGAAATCCTCCGGGAGGGAGAGCGCTTTCTTCAGGGGTTCCTCCTTCCACCCTGCCATCGGGTGCACGAGCAACCCCTGGTCCACCGCCCGGTAGAGGAGGCTCATCGTGGAGAGCCCCGTGTCGTGGTGGAAGTACTCCCTCGTCTCCACGGTGGACCCGTCCTCCTTCCGCGCTCCGGTGACGATGAGGACCGGCGCCCGACTCGCCCAGGCGTTTCCTTCGTCGAGAGCCTCCTCGAGAGCGTGCCGCGTGGGGCTTTCCTTCTCCACGATCACGAACCGCCACGGCTGGCGGTTCGCGCAGGATGGTGACCAGCGCGCCGCCTCGATCATCCGCTCGATCTTCTCCCGCTCGACAGGCCGATCCGAGAACGCCCGAAGGCTTTGCCTCGCCGAGATCACGCGGGAGAATTCCATGTCACTCCTTCCCTGCCAGGCATACGAGGGCTTCCGATTCCGGCGAAAATTCGGAACCCGCGAAATCCGCGAAAAACCGGATCCCGGAGAATCCGGCCCGCGACAGCATTTCCCACAGTTCATCGGGATACAAGGGGTAGAGGAAGATTTCGTTTCGTATGACCCTGGGCTGGCCCCCGCCCGAAATCCGAAGCGCCGTCCGGAAGCGAACCTTTTTGTGCCCCTCCCACTCGTAATTTCGCCGAAACTCGATCGTTCCCTCCTCCGCCTGCATCAGGGGAAGCGTCGTAACTTTCCTTAGCAGAAGGCGCTCGTAGTTGAGTATCTGGAAAAGGATCTCCCCTTTCCCCGAAAGAATGCCGGCGGAGTCTCGGAGGAAGGTCGTCGCTTCCTCCTGCGGGACATGGACCAGCGAGTTGCCCAGGCAAAGCACGAGGTCGGCCGGCGTGGAGACGATGCGGGAGATGTCTGCGAACCCGCCGATTTCCACGCTGGCCCCGGGAAACGGAGCGAGTTTCGTCTTCGCGAGGGCGACCAGGGCCGGATCGGGATCGAAGCCCACACACTCCACCCCCGCGGAGGCGAAGGGGAGCAGCTGCGCCCCCGAGCCGCAGCCGGCGTCCGCCACGCGTCGCACGCGCCCCGTCGCAAGGATCCGGTCGAAGAGGGCCCGCTGGGCCTCGGAAACCGGGAAGAGAGCGTCGTAGACGTCGCTCAGGTCCGTGTAGAAAGCCAAAGCACCACCCCTTTCCGTCGCGCCATATTGTAGCAGGGGGCAATGAGCATTCGGAAAAGAAATGGTTGACGGGCAAGATCATCCGCGGATATGTATTGGGAAGCCTGTATCAGGGCACGAAGATCTCAAGGAGGGGAAATGATGAAACGGGGATGGATCGTCTTTATAGTTGCCGTCGTCTTTACGGGGATCACTGCCGTCCCGTCGCAAGGCTTCAACCAGCCGCCGCTCAACCTCGGCTTTACGGACATCCTGGACGGAGGGGTTCCCGGGGTGGGAACGTTTTTCACCGAGTACATCCAGGCGTATCAGTCCGACGAGTTCAAGGACAAGGACGGGAACGACATTCCGGGCCTGCCGGATGTCGGCACCCTGGTGTCCTTGAACCAGCTCGTACACGTGTACAAGCACAAACTCCTGGGAGCCCACATCGGGGTGGACGTTCTCCTCCCCATAGTCTCCATCAGCGGGAACGGGACTCCCGCCAATCCCGACTATCTGGGCGACCTGACGGTAGGACCGTTTCTGCAGTGGCTCGACACGAAACTCCTCGGCCGCCCGTTCCTGCAGCGGTTAGAGCTGGACTTCACGTTCCCCACGGGGCAGTACGACAAGCAGTTTGCCCTGAACCCGGGGAGCAACCTCTGGGTGATCGAGCCATACTACGCCTTCACCTGGTTTCTTACGCCCAAATTTTCCACCTCCTGGCGGATCCACTACACCATCAGCACGGAGAACGACGATGTCTCTCCCTCGCCGTTCAACGGCTTCTCCACCGAGGTGACTCCCGGCCAGGTTTTCCACTTCAACTACTCCTTCGAATACGAGTTCCTGAAAGGGTTCCGGGGAGGGATCGCCGGGTATTATCTGAAGCAATTGACAGAGGACGAAGGGAGTTCGGGGGACATTCCCGATTCGGAAGAACAGGTCTTCGCCTTCGGCCCTGCGATCCACTACTTTTTCAGCGACAAGTTCTCCGCGGGGCTGAAGACGGCATGGGAAACGAGCACGGAAAACCGCACGGAGGGGAACCGGACGACCCTCCGTTTCACGTACCTGTTCTAGTTCCTGGAGGAAACATCGCTAGAATACGGAGGGGGCCGAAAGGCCCCCTTCTTGTACGCAGGACAGGGACGTTCCTAAGAACTCCTGTATCCGCTTTTCGTGAGTTCTTAGGAACGTCCCTGTTCTTGGGGTCAGATCAGCAAGCGTCTCTGCTCTTCGGGGAACATATCCTGGTCGATCGGGGGATGACCCGGCGGCAGTTCCCCCCCCCGGTGGCCGTGGAACGGAAGCTCCTCCAGGGAATCTGCCCCCGGGGGAGACTTCTCCATGCCGCATTCTCCCACCTTCGCCATGATGTCCTTGCCCTGCTGGAAAACGCACACGGGTGTCCCGTGAATGTAGATCTGGCTCGAGGAGGACACGAGCGACGCGAGGGGATCGCTCGCCCGGAGATGAACGCCAACGAAAAGCAGGAATGTTCCTGCCAACATAACTGCAAGTACCCTCTTCACGGGACCCTCCCCTCACTGCCGTTTCCCGTTCGATGCAGGTAGCGAAGAAAAGTTCCGTCCGGATCCGCTCCTCTATCCCCCGCGGGAAGATGTCTCCGATGCCCTTTCTTGCAAATTATTTGCGTTTGCAATATAGTTGCAATAATGGGAGAACGCATGAGACCGGCAACGGAAGCGCTTCGCAGACTCGGATTCCCCGCCACGCGGGGGAGGGGGGAGATCCTGCGCATCCTGGAGGAAAGCGCGCTCCCGCTCTCGCCGAAAGAGATCCTGGAACGGTTCCCCGCCCCCAAGCCCGACGCGTCCACCGTGTACCGGAACCTTGCCCTGCTGGTCTCCGTCGGAATGGTCCGAAGCGTCGCGCTTCACGAGAGGAGCCGCCGCTACGAAGTCGCCACCGACGGGTCCCACCGGCATCGGGTCGTCTGCAGGAGATGCGGGAGGATCGAATCGTTCCAGCCCCGGAAGTGCGACCTCTCCCGCCTCGAGGCGGACATCCGCAGCGCGCTGGGATACGACGTGATGGATCACTCGCTGGAATTCTTCGGCGCCTGTCCGAAGTGCAAGCGGAACAAGGGGGGAGGACGATGAACGTCTTCTCGGTCCTGCTTGCCGCCATGCTGGTCCTCGCCCCTTTTCCCCGGGAGGCGCTGGGGGCGGACCTTCGCGTGCTCACCTCGTTCCTCCCGATGTACCTTTTCACGCGGAACGTTGTCGGCGACGCTCCGGGAGTCGCGGTGGAGATGATGCTCCCCGCGTCCCTGGGCTGTCCGCACGACTACTCCCTTTCGCCCGGAGACATGAAGAGGATCGCCGAAGCGGACATCTTCATCGCGAACGGGCTCGGGATGGAGGATTTCCTCGGCGCCTCCGTCCGGCGGGCGAACCCGAACATCCGGGTCGTGGAAACCGCCTCCTCCGTGGCCCCTCTCCGGGGAAGCGGCGCCCACGGGGGCGTAAATCCCCACACCTGGGTCAGCCCCCGGAACGCCATCGTGCAGGTAAAAGCGATCGAGAAAACCCTCTCGGAAGCCTCCCCGGAGAACGGGCCGGTCTTTCACAAGAATGCCGACGCGTACGTGGGTAGGCTCACATCCCTCGCCTCGGAATTCGACGAGACCGCGAAGCGGTTCCGGAACCGGAACGTCGTAATCTTCCACAACGTCTTCGATTACCTGGCGAGGGACATCGGATTGAACGTAGTGGGGTGGATCGAGGAGACGCCGGGACAAAATCCCTCCGCCGGCGAGATGCGGGACCTCATCCGCACGATCCGGGAAGAGAGGGCAGCCGCCGTCTTCGCGGAGCCCCAGTACCCTGAAAGACTTGCCGGGATGATCGCCCGCGAGGCCGGCGTCCCCGTTCGCTTGCTCGACCCCGTATCCACAGGATCGACCGCACCCACGACCTACGAGGACGTCATGCGGGCGAACCTGCGGACGCTCACGGAGACGTTGGGAACAAGATGACGCCTGCAACGCACCATCACACGCTCGAAATCCGGAATCTCTCCGTTCGTGCGGGGGGGAGGGAAATCCTCTCCGAAATCAACGTCGACATCCGGTGCGGGGAGGTCACCGCACTCGTCGGGCCGAACGGAGCGGGGAAGACCACGCTGCTTTTGGCCATCCTGGGGCTCGTCCCCCACACTGGGGAAATCCGCTTCTGTCGGTCCGTGGAGCACGGGGAGGGCGCGCCCCGGATCGGATACGTCCCCCAGAGGCTCGACTTCGACCGGAATGCCCCGATGACGGTGCAAGATTTCTTCGCTCTTTCGTCGCAGCGGTACCCCGTCGTCATCGGGCACTCCGCGCGGTCGAGGAAATCGGCTCAGGAAAGCCTGGCCAGGGGAGGCGCGGCGCACCTGATTTCCCGTCCTCTGGGAAAGCTATCGGGCGGCGAGCTCCAGCGGATCCTGCTCGCTCTCGCCCTGCGCGACAACCCGGACATCCT
>JBFFGP010000040.1:0-6461 GCA_041557435.1 Candidatus Deferrimicrobiaceae bacterium
ACCACGGCGGTCATGTTCGGTATCCAGCCCCTCCTCCACACAACCCCGGACGGACGGGCCCTGTATTCCCCCTATCCCCTCAACGTGGCCGTCCACGCCATGATGCTCCAGCACTTGACCGTCATCGGCGCAGTCGAAGCACTGATCACGGGGTTCGTGGTCCATTACCTCAGGCGATCGAGGACCGCCTGGGTTCTCGATCCCCCCGGAGACGGGTCAAACCGATGAGGGAATACCGCAGTCTGCTGATCGCGCTGGGCGTGATGGCGCTCCTTACCCCCATCGGACTGTATCTCCCGGAAATCCTGAAAGGGGGGGCTGCGTGGGGAGAATGGGGAATCCAGGAAGTCAGGAACATGATCGGCTACGCCCCCGCCGGAATGGAGAAGACGGCGGACACGTGGAAGGCCCCGATGCCGGACTATGCCCCTCCGGGAGGGGAGAATGCCTCCCTCCCGACACAAGGCATTCACTACCTGCTCTCGGCCTTCCTGGGAATCGCCGCATGCGGAGGAGGTGCATACCTGCTTGCCCGATGGCTTACGCGCCGGGGGGGACGGCCTGCCGACAGGCGGTCGTGAGAAGCCGATGAGAGAATCTTCCCGGGAGCAGCGATTCCTCGAGACGGCCGCGTCGCGGGGCCTGCGGCCGACGGGGAGATCCCATGTCGAGAAGACCCTCCGGGAACTTTCCTCCTTCTTTTCGCGATCGATGTTCCGGGAGGAGACGGCACGCCGTCCCGGTATTCTGCAAAGGGTCGATCCGAGGGCAAGGCTCCTGGCAACTCTCGTTTTCCTGGGGAGCGTGAGCATCGCCCGATCGATCCCGGAACTGCTCGCGCATGCCGCCCTCCCCATCATCGCCCTCGCCCTGTCCCGCATCCGACCGGAGGAGCTCCTGGGGTCTGGGTTCCTCATCGCGGTGGCCTTCGCAACCCTCATGGCGGCCCCGGCAACGCTCAACGTGTTTTTCGACGGAACGGTCGTCGTCCCGCTCCTCGACCGGGGCCGGGAATGGCGCTACGGACCGTATTTTCTCCCGTCCGTGATCGGGATCACCCGGGAGGGGCTTCTCACCGCCGCCACGTTCCTTCTCCGTGTCCTTTCCTCGGTTGCCGCCGTTTTCTGGCTTACTCTCTCCACGCGGTGGGCCGACCTCCTCCGTGCCCTCCGGTTCCTTCGCCTGCCCAAGGTCTTCCTGCAGGTGATCGGAATGACGGTCCGGTACACCCATGCGCTGCTGCGCTACTCGGAGGAAGTCCATTTCGGAAAAAAGAGCCGCACCGTGTGCCGGACGAAAACCGCGGCGGAACAGGCATGGGTCGGCTCCCGGATCGCCCACTCGTGGGAAAGGAGCCTTCAAATGATGGAGGAGGTGAGCATGGCGATGTCCGCCCGAGGGTTCACGGGCGATGCGAAGTTTCCTGCCGGCACATGGTTCGGGGCCCCGGAGTGGGGGTTGCTCATAATGGTCGTGGTATCCTGTGCGGGTGCGCACATCCCCTGACATGACGATACCGGCGTGCAGCGGTCAGCCGGCGGCCCCCCTTCTCTTGGAATTGGCCGACATCCATTACGCCTACCGGGAGGGAATTCCCGCTCTCTCCGGCCTCTCCCTCGCAGTTCGCCCCGGCGAGCGTATCGCGGTTCTCGGGGCAAACGGGTGCGGCAAGTCGACGCTGCTCAAGCTCCTGGCGGGACTGGTCTTCCCGCAGAAAGGCTCCTACCGGGCCTTCGGCCGGGAGATCGACGACCGTTTGCTCTCCCGCGACCCGTTCGGGATGTTCTTCCGGAAGGAGGTTGGGATCCTCTTCCAGAACTCCGACGCACAACTGTTCAACCCCACCGTCGAGGACGAGATCGCCTTCGGCCCAATGCAGATGAACGATCCTCCCCGGGAGATCCGGTCGAAAGTCCGGAATGCTCTCGAGACGTTCGGGATCGGTTCGCTTGCAGACCGCGCGCCCTACGAACTCTCGGGGGGAGAGAAGAAAAAGGTTGCGATCGCCTCCGTGCTGGTTATGGATCCGCAGGTCCTCCTGCTGGATGAGCCCACTGCAGGTCTGGACCCCCGGAGCAGCCGGGAGCTCGTAGACGTCATCCTCCAGGCGGAGGCCGAGGGAAAAACGGTGGTGACGGCCACGCACGACCTCCACATCGTCGCGGAGATCGCCCGGAGGATCCTCGTGTTCGGGGAGGACAGGCGGATCCTCGCGTCGGGCACGCCCGAAGAGATCCTCACGGACCGGTCCCTGCTGCTCGCCGCCAATCTCGTTCACCTGCACCGCCACGCGCACGATGACTACTGGCACGCTCACGAGCACGAACACCCCGATGTCGTGCACGTCCACGAGCACCCCGACGATATCCCGCAGGGAGGAAAGGGACGATGAAGAAAGGGCAGATCCCCCTGCAGTACGGACAGAAAAAAGCGATCCTCCCGGATAAGGTTTTTCGCAGCGTCTACAAGCTCGTTGCCCGGTCGCCTCTTCCTCCTCCCTCCGAAGATGACCTGGTCCGACGGGTGATCGCTCGGCCCATCGGGTCGCTGCCCCTCAGGATGCTCGTCCGCAAATCGGAGTCGATCGCCATTCCCGTATCGGACGTAACGCGCTACTCCGCCACGGAGAAGTTCCTCACCCCCCTCCTCGAGGAGACCGACGCCGTGGGGATCCCGAGGAAGAGGGTGACCGTGTTCGTCGCGCGGGGGACCCACCGGGCCCTGTCGGACGAAGAAGTCCGGGCTGTGGTGGGACCGGAGATCTCCTCCGGGATCCGCGTGGAACAGTCGGACCCTGACGGGGAAACGGTCCGGCTCGGCGTCACCACCCGCGGGACGCCCGTGCTGATCAGCCGCCCCCTGATGGAGCACGACAGGATCGTGCTCACGGGGACCATCACCTTCCACTACTTCGCCGGGTTCGGGGGCGGGAGAAAGGCCCTCGTCCCGGGATGCGCGGCGCGGGAGACCGCGAGCGCCACGCATTTCCGCATATTCCGGACGGACGGCCCCGGAAAGCATCCCCTCTCCCGTCCCGGGGTCCTCTCAGGAAATCCCGTGCATGAAGATATCGTCGAGGCCGTCGGCATGGCTCCCCCGGCATTCCTGTTCAATACGCTCCTCACACCGAAGAGGAAGATCTTCGACGCGGTGGCCGGGCAATGGCAGAAGGCGCATGAGGAGGGGTGCGCAAGGTATGCGAAGGTCTACCGCGTGCCCGTGCCGATGAGGTACCCCCTCGTGATCGCCTCCGCGGGGGGATTCCCGAAGGACATCAATTTCATCCAGTCCCACAAGGCGCTGGACAACGCGTTTCTGACCGCCGAGGAGGGGGGGGTCATCATTCTCATGGCCGAGTGCCGGGACGGTTTCGGGAGCGAGACCTTCTTCCCCTGGTTCCGCTTCGAGGACCTCGGAGAGATGGAGACCGAGCTTCGGGCGAACTACCAGATCTACGGTCAGACGGCTCACGCGACGCTTTCGAAGGCGAAATCGTGCCGTGTGATCCTTGTCTCCTCTCTCAGGGCGGAGGACGTGGAGAAGATGGGGATGACCCCCGCAGATTCCCTCGATGACGCCGTCCGCAAGGCGGAAAGGTTACTCGGGGGCCTGCCTTCCCCGCTCGTCATCCCGGACGCTGGATTCGTCTTGCCGTACCTAACGGGCAATACCGTATCCCCCTCCCAGGGCATCCTTTCACGATCTCCCTAGGCGGTCCCCGGGGTCGGCATCAAAGTAGGGACCCGGCAGACATTTTGCCCCTGCCGGTCCTCCTCTGATAGAATCTTTCCCTGAATGAAACACTGGGAGTGCGCGATCTGCGGGTACATACACGAGGGGGATGAGCCACCCGACATCTGTCCGGTCTGCGACGCTTCGAAGGAATTCTTCCGCCCCCTCCCGGACGAAAACCCATGACCTCTAACCCGGGTCCGGGAACGCCCGGAACCACCAGGACCGCCTGTGCATCGCAGTTTTCGTAAGGGGCGCAAGGTGAAAAAACCCCCGCCCCAGCGGACTACACAGCGGATAGCTCGTTTTCCCGTAAAGGGGGCGCCATGGATTTCCTTCGCGATTCGATGCACCGGTTGACCGAAGAGGCCAAACAGATCGAGCACGAACTCCGGGTGGTACTCCCGAAGGAGATCAACGAGGCGCTCGCGCACGGGGATGTCTCCGAGAACGGCGAATATGAAGCGGCCAAGGAGAGGCAGTCCACTCTGAACGCCCGCTTCGCACAGATCCAGAAGAGGCTTGCCGATCTCTCCCGCATCGACGTTACGGCCATCCCGAGGGACTGCGCCGGCCTCGGAAGCGAGGTGACCGTCGAGAACGTCGAGACGGGGCAGGAGGTCCGGTACACCCTGGTGATTCCGGAGGTCGCCGACGGAAAGAAGAACTTCGTCTCGATCGCCTCGCCGGTGGGACGGGCCCTCTTGAACCGCCGGCCGGGCGAGGAGGTGACGGTGCAGGTCCCGAAAGGAACGATGGAACTCGCGGTAACGGGTGTCGTCACGGTTTTCGGCGACACCCTGGGGTAAAAAGCTACGCCTGCCCGGGGAACTTCTCCCGCACCTTCTCCGCGATCCCCTTCACCTCCTCTGACCGATTCCGGGGACAGACGAGGACCGCGTCCCCGTCCCGGACGACCACTACGTCCTCCATCCCGATGACTGCGATTACCCCCCCACCCGACCGGACGAGGGTGCTGCGGCAGTCCGACAGGATCACATTCCCCGCCGTGACGTTCTTCCCTTCCCCCCCCAGGAACTCGTGGAGGGACCGCCAGGTGCCGATGTCGTTCCATCCGAACTCCGATGGGATAACAAGGATCCCTTCCTCCTTCTCCAGGATCCCGTAGTCCGCGGAGATCGACGGGATACTGGCGTAGGCGCGACGCAAACGGTCCCGCCCCCCCCTCTTGCCGGCGTCGCGGACCGCCTGCTCCAGCTCCCGTTGAACCGTGGGAAGGAATCGGGCCATCCGATTGCGATAGGTCGCCGCACGCACGAGGAAGACACCGCTGTTCCAGAAGAACCGTCCCGCGCGAAGGAACTTCCTGGCGGTGCGGAGATCGGGTTTTTCCGTGAACCGGCGCACCAGATACACGCCCTTGCCCCCCCCGCGGTACGGCGGCCCTCGCTCGATGTATCCGTAGCCAGTGGCCGGATGGGCAGGGGTAATCCCCAGCGTGACGAACCGCCCGGTGCGCCGGGCGAGCCGGAACCCCTTCCGGAGAGTCGACCGGAAAGACGCCGCGTCCGCCACGGCGTGGTCGGCCGGGGTGGCGGCGATCACCGCGTCCTGGTCACGGCGTTCGATTGTCAAGGCAGCCAAGGCCAAGGCCGGAGCGGTGTTCCTCCCTTGCGGCTCCAGCAGTATGTTTCGGGGCGGGACGCCAAGCGTGCGTGCTTTCAGGTGGGGGGCGTCCTTCTCCCCCGCCACCACCCAGACGTTTTCCCGGGGAACCAGGGGAAGGAGGCGGCGCACCGTCTCGACGATCATCGGACCATCGCCCGTCAGGTTCAGGAACTGTTTCGATCGGCGCAATCGGCTCTCGGGCCAGAACCTCGTCCCCGAGCCTCCCGCCATGACGATCGCGTGATCCATTCGTAGTCACCTCCCCCGGGAATTTACGATAGAATACAACGGTGAAGAAAAACCTGAAGAACACTTTCCTCACCGGCCTCTTCGTCATCATTCCCCTTGTGGTGTCCGTCGCGCTTCTCGTCTGGTTCTTCCAGAAGGTGGACCGCCTGTTCTCCCCCCTCATCGGCGGCGTCTTGAATATGATCCTCCCGGGTGTAGGCCACATCCCGGGGACGGGAATCCTCGCGGGCCTGTTGATCATCCTCGTCATCGGGTTCTTCGCGAGGAACGTCGTGGGCGAGCGGATCCTGGACGCCCTGGACCGCGTAATCAACCGGATCCCCTGGTACCGGACAGTGTACTCCACGGTGAAGCAGCTGACGGATGCGTTCTCGCCCGACAGTACCCGCTCGTTCAAGGAAGTGGTGCTCGTGGACTACCCCAGGGCGGGCTCCCAGGCGATCGGTTTCCGTACGGCGACGGTGGAGAAAGAAGGAGAGATGCTGGCCGTCATCTTCGTCCCCACCAACCACATCTACTTCGGGGAGGTGCTCTTCCTCCCCGAGGATAAGGTGGTGCACCTGGACATGTCGGTCGAGCAGGCGGTGCGCATCCTCGTCTCCGGAGGGATCGCCGCGCCCGCCAAGTTCTTCTCATCCCGAATACAGGCTTGACAAGACCATCGGCGGCCCCGTACTCTTATGGGACCATGATTCCGGAAATGTTCATGCGGGAGATTCTTCGGCTTAGCGGCCTCGCCCTACTGGGGCTACGGGGGTGCCGGCCCACGACCGCGTGAGCGCGTGACGAAATAGGCATACGCTCAACATGGCCGCGGGGACCGGCGAAGGTTCCCGCGGTTTTTCGTTTCG
>JBFFGP010000041.1:0-6445 GCA_041557435.1 Candidatus Deferrimicrobiaceae bacterium
GAACCGGCCGATGTCGGTGATCCCGACGAAGCCCTCCACGTCGTTGTCGCTCGCGTTGTCGTCCCCGCTGCCGTAGCGGATTGCGATGTAGGGGTTGATGGCCTTGCTGACCGCGGCCTCCACGCCGGCGAAGAAGGCGTACGCTTGAATATCCAGGGAAGTGTTCCGGAATTCTCCGTCGGCAAGGATGAACTCGAAGGAGGGCTTGAAGATCCCGACCTGCCCCGTCGCCTCGAGGCCGTAGTACCAGACCTGCGCATTCCTCAGCCTGTTGTCGCTGAAGACCAGAACCGGGCTCAGGTTGAACTTCGCGTCGCCCATCCCCACGTCCGCGTTGACTTTAAGCATGTACACCCGCCAGTCGTCATCTACGGTTGAGACACCTGTCTCAAGTATGCGGTTATTGACGGGGATGTAGGTGAGCGCGTACTTAAGGTTCTGGGAGAGTTTCCCTCCGATTTCGAGGAACGGGTGGTCGTCGCCGAAGAGGAGTCCGCCGGTCTTGATGTCGGCGGCCCGGATGTTCCACCCGGTCGACAGGACGCAGGCGGGCGAGAACGTGTAGTTCGCCTCGAACCGCTCGATCCCGAACTCGCCGCCGGCGTTAGGCCACCCCTCAGAGCCCCCTGGGGGGGGTCCCTTTTCTGCACCGGTGTAAAAAGAACGGTCCACCGTGTCCTTCTCCATGATTAAGTCCGTCTCGGCGATCATCATGATCTTCCAGTTGTCGCCGCCAGCCTTCCACCCCAGGCGAAGCTCGGAGCGGATGTGCTCGCCGTTCACAATGCCGCCCTCGTTCAGCGTCGGGGGATCGGGGTTGTTGTCGTCGAAGTCGAAGTTGCTGTAATAGGTCGGTTTGACCTTGGCCGTTCCGAAGAACGAAATGTCTGCCATCGCCGGCAGGGAAAACGCCCCCACCAGGATCAATGCGAGTAAAACAACAAGGCTTTTCCTCATCATTCCCCTCCTTGAAGAGATGCGAGCCTATCTTCCCCTTTTCATACAAAATCTTTCGCTCTCCCCTTCCTCTTCCGGTACTCACCTCCTCCCTGTTCGAGTATTCGACGCACTTCGGACACCAATCGAACGCATTTTCCGCCTCAAGTCAAAAAAAAACACGGTTTTTTTCCCCGACTTGAATACCATTCAACCCCCCGCTTGTCAATCATTTTTCGCGATTATGAAATCCTTTTCCATTAGCCTACTTGAACTGAAAAAGTACAAGTCGGGATATCCCTCCTTTGACTACGCCGTCCGGCTGCTCTATGGCGGACGCAATTGCCCTCCCCCCCTGCCGGAGCCCTGACGGGGAGAGAAAGTCTGCGTCCGAGTAGGTGCGGTCCCCTTTCGGAGTCCCCGCCTTTTCGATAAATTCCCCCCCGCTCCATTGGAGAAGGACCAAAGTTCTGGTTTTACTGGAAAATTCCAGGTTCAAAAGCCCCGGTTCCGCTTTCGGCACAAGAACCAGCGGCTTTCCGTCCGGCCCCCGGGATATGCGGGCCGCCTTCCTGACGTAATACTTGATTTTTCCCTGGCGCGGCAGATAGATCCCCCACTCGAAGGAATCCCCCGACCACCCATAGTCATCCGCGGTCTTGTATTCGGTGTCCCCGCGTGCGGCAAGTATCCGCAGATTGTCGTTTCCATCCGTGTAAATCCATTTCCACTTTTCCCCGAACTTGGCCGAGGCAAGGCCCAGGATCCCGGAGGTAAGAGGCGCCCGCAACGTGTCCGCCGGAAGGGCCTCCCCCATCCGCAAGGTCTTCCCGTCCCAGAGCATCGCATACAGTTTCCCGTGGAAGGGGGTATCGTCTCCCTTCTGCTGGCCGGCCAGAACCTCCTTCCCCCGCCAGTCCGGGAGACGGACGAAGTAGTAGGGCATCCGGTCGGCGATCTTCCCGTACGTCTCTCCGCTTTTCTTAAGAACTTGCGAGCGCAGGTCTTCCCCGTCGATACCGGTCACCACGATTTCCTTCTCTCCGTCCCCGTCGAGATCGACGGCCTCGAGGTTCAGGATGTGGTCCGGTATTCCATCCGTGATCTTGGCCTTCGGCAGGATCTCCGTCCCGCTCACCCGGTACAGGTGGATCCCCTTCTTTCCATACGCGATGATTTCGCCGTTTCCCTCGGAGTCCACATCACCTGCTACGACACCATGAAGCTCATCGGTGATCTTGCCGGACTCCGCCACCTTCTCCATGCTGGAGGGTACCCACTCCTTTCCGGAAACAGGTGGAGGGGCAACAGCCGGAGGGGAGGGCAAGACCGGTGGGGGAGGAGCGACCGCGGGCTTCGCCACCGTGGTGGCGGCCGGCGGCATGACGACCGGAGGAGATACCTGGGGCGCAGGCACAGGGGAAGGCGGAGGGGATTTGACCACCGCTTTCACACCGAACATCTTTTCCGAGATGTCCACGGCAAGGTCTCCCAACCGGGGGATGATCTCGTCCTCGTTACCGGCCACGACGAAAAAGGCGCCGGCTATCTTCCCCGTGGCAAGATCGGTCACGGCCACGTCGATGCTGTATCCCGCCCCCAGCTTCGCGACCGACCCTTTAAGAAGGAGGGGCAGACCGGCACTCTTAGCGGCATCCTCGGGGGGCGTCTCCCCCGGGGGAAGCAGAAGGACCTCGGCGCCCGCAAGCGCCATGAGACGCGAAGACACGAGCCGGGGAAGAATGTCGACCGTCTGTCGGATTTCTTCCTGGGGTCCCAGGAGGGCGAAGGGGGCGACGGCGATGCGCCGTGGGTAATCTGCAGCCGAAGCCGCCGAAGAAACCGCCAGCAGGACCGCGACGACGAAACCCGGGCGGACCCGTACGGCGATTTTCCTCAATCCCCCCCTCATGATCGGCCAAATGTACCAGACCGCCCGCCGGGGAGTCAAACGGGAAAATGCCGGCCTCCAGGGCTCCATTCCCTCAGATTCCGGAATTCGAGGCCGGCGGCCTCCCGGAAGTATTTCGAGAATCGTCGCGGTGCCGACCAGTTCTTAGGAACGTCCCTGTTCTTGGCGCGCGGACAGCGCCCGGGCGAGCTTCCCCCGGATTCCCCCGAAATCCCCGTTCGACATGAGGAGGATCAGGCCGCCGGGACGCGCCCCGGCGCGGAGGTGGTCCACGATCCTGTCGACCTCCTCGATGTAAAACGCCTCCCGGCCGCCTGCCTGAATCGAGGCGACTACCTCCCCCGGGGCCATCCTCTCTTCCGGGGGGAATTTTTCGGCGCCGAACACGCCGGCCAGAACGACCGAATCGGCATCGGAGAGGGCCTCTGCGAACTCCCGCTGGAAGATATTTCTCCGACTCGTGTTGGACCTCGGCTCGAACACAGCGGTAACGGGCCGCCCCGGGTATCGCGCACGGATCGCCCGGATCGTTTCCCGTACGGCTGTTGGATGGTGGGCGAAGTCGTCGACCACGAGGACCCCGCCGAACTCCCCCACCACCTCCTGCCTTCGGCGGACTCCGTCGAACCCCAAGAAAGCCTCCGCGACCTGGTCAGCCGGGTATCCCAGGCGAAAGAGAACCAAGGCCGCAGCGGCGGCGTTGCCCGCGTTGTGCCTGCCCGGAAGCCTGAGCCGGAAATCGTGCTTCTCCTCCCCCTGTTCCAGGCGAAAGGGAGAGAAATCCTCGTCCTCAGGGAGCGTCCGAATCACCCAGGAGGGGTCGCTCAGGGACGACCCGGCAGCCGGGGTGGAGCGGTAATACCAGACCGGGCACCCGGATTCTCCCGCGACATCGACCACGTCCGGGTAGTCGGCGGAGGCGATCAGGAGGCCGTCTTCCGGGAGGATCCGGACCAGCTTCCGGAACGACTCCTTGAGGTGGGAGAGGTCCCGGTAGAGGTCGGCGTGGTCGAACTCGATGCTGGTGAGAAGCGCGATGCGGGGGCGGTAATGGAGGAATTTCGGCCCCTTGTCGAAGTACGCCGTATCGTATTCGTCCCCCTCGATCACGAAGTGCGGCCCGCCGCCGACCCGGTAGCTCACCGGGAAATTCCTCGGGACCCCGCCCACCAGGAACGAGGGGTCGGCCCCCAGGGCATAGAGGGACCAGGAAAGAAGCGATGTAATGGTCGTCTTCCCGTGGGTCCCCGCGACGACGATCGACTCTTTCCCCCCAAGGAAAAAATCGGCCACCGCCTGTGGCATCGAGAGGGCGGGAAGTCCTCGCCGGACCGCTTCCCTCGCCTCCGGGTTGTCCCGTGTCACCGCGTTCCCCACGACGACCATGTCGGTGTCCTCCGGGATATTGCCGGCCGCGTACGGGGAGCTGAGCCGTATCCCCAGGGTTTCCAGTTGCGTGCTCATGGGAGGGTAGGCGTTGGCGTCGGATCCGGTCACGCGGAACCCCTTTTCCTTGAGCATCCCGGCGAGAGAGGCCATCCCCACCCCGCACGCCGCGATCAGATGAACGTTTTTCATTCCCGGTTCAAAGCCTCCATGGCCGCGTCGTGGATCCGCGGACGCAGTTCCTTCCATGCGGCATTCTGCAGGCCGTAGTAGACCCGGTTGGTAAGAAGTACGACTGAGATCTCCCGCGACAGGTCGATCCAGACGGAGCATCCCGTGAACCCCAGGTGGCCGACCGAATCCTCAGGGAAATGGCGACCCGCCTGCGACCCGCGCTCCTCCCGGGGCGTCGGGGTATCAAAGCCGGGGGTATGAGGACACCCCGCAGGCGCGACGATTTTCGTCGTCATCTCCCCCGCCGACCTCACGGTGAGCACTCTTCCCTCTCCCCGCCGCGCCCGGATAATCTCGCGGGCGAAGAGGAAGAGATCCTGCCCCGAGGAGAACACTCCTGCGTGGCCCGCCACCCCCCCCATTGCCGCAGCGTTTTCGTCGTCGACTTCCCCCACCTTTTCCCTCCCGCGCTCCTCCGAATGGCCGGTAGACGTTAGCCTCCCCGTCTCGCACTCGCTAAGCGTCGACAGGGGAAGATACCCGGTATCCCGCATCCCCAGAGGGGTCGCAATCTCCTTACGAAGCATGCGGTCGAGCGTCGTGAACGACGCCGCCTCGATCGCCCGTCCCAGGAGGAGGAAGTCGAGGTCGCTGTACGTCCAGGCCGTCCCCGGCGGGTATTCCAGAGGGAGGGACAGCACGTCGTTTACGATCCGGTCGTGCCCCTCCGCCGTTCCCCAAAGCACCCTCCCTTCTTTTCCTTCCGCCTCCCGAAGATCGCGGAAGAGCGGGCGGTACGCCGGCAGCCCCGATGTGTGGGAGAGGAGGTTGCGAAACGTGATATCAGGATACGCCGGGTCGGACGAGCGGGCCGGGAGGATCTCCGAGACCTTCCCGTCCGGAGACAGCAACCCCTGCTGAACGAGGAGGTAGAAGAGGGAGGCGACCAGAGGCTTTGTCATGGAGGCGATGTCGAATATCGAGGAGAGGTTGGCCTCCCCCGCCGAACCGTGGCAGAGAATCTCCTCCTCGCGGGCCAGAAGGAGGACGGCGGCCTGGTACACCCTTTCCCGGGCGCCGCGTTGGAGCAGTTCCATCGCCTCGCGGAAACGGTCCGCATCCCCCTGTATCTCCCGGGTCACGTGGCCGCCACCGGGGATTCCAGGAGGAACAGACGTCCCCGCGCGTCGATCCTCGCACGCACTCCGAACGGCAGAGGGTAGTTCGGTTTGGAGTGCCCGGAGGGGAACCCGTACCAGACGGGGACGGAGAGACGTTTGCCGGCGGATGCGAATACCCTTCGTACGTCTTCCTCCCCCTCGTTTTTCACGGGAGTGACCCTCCCCGCCACGATGCCGGTCACCTTGCGAAGCCTGCCGGATTGAATCCACTGCGTCAGCATCCGGTCGATCCTGTAGCACGGCTCGTTGACGTCCTCGAGGAACAGGAGCACTCCTCGAAGGTCGGGCTCGTACGGCGTCCCCAACAGCGACGTGAGCACGGAGAGACACCCGCCGGTCAAAACCCCTTCCACGGCGCCTCCGCGCAACCTTTCGCACGGGGGCCCCCAGGGCTCCCGCGCGGTGACCTGTCCCCCCACGAGCCGGACGAAGGCGTCTCGCGCGCCCCGGTCCGATTGCACCGAAAGGTCCGCCGTCGCCGCCATCGGGCCGTGGATGGCGGCAAGGCGAAGCCGGGTGGAGACGAAGGCCAAGGCTGCCGTGACGTCGCTGTACCCGATCAGGAGCCTGGGACGAGCCGCGGCCTTCGCCCAGTCAAGGAGGGGGAGGAGACGGGTCGTGCCGTACCCACCCCGGGCCGCCATGACCGCCCTTGCCTCGGGCAGCGTGAGCGCCCACTCCATCTGCTCCGCCCGGTGTCCGTCGTTCCCGGCCATATACTGCATCCTGTCGAGCAGACCATCCGGCGTTTCGGGGACGAACCCCAACGCCTTGAGGCGGGCAAGCCCCCTTGCGAGTCTTCCCGGATCCACGGGGCCCCCGGGAGCGACGACTGCTATCACGTCTCCTTTTCGCA
>JBFFGP010000042.1:0-6406 GCA_041557435.1 Candidatus Deferrimicrobiaceae bacterium
ACGCAAGGGAAGAAGGATGCCCGGTCCTCGGGTGGAGAGACGTCCCCGTGCATTCCGACACGCTGGGAGAACTCGCCCGGATGACACAGCCCGCGATACGCCAGGTCTTCCTCTCGGGCGGATCCCTGGAAGGGGACGCCTTCGAACGGAAGCTCTACGTCATCAGGCGACTGGCGGAAAAGGAAGTGCGCAGCTGGACCGACTGCGACGCCAGCCAGTTCTACATCCCGAGCCTGTCGTCGCGCACCATCGTCTACAAGGGGCTGCTCACCGGCTCCCAGCTCACCACGTTCTACCCCGACCTGCGCGATCCGTCGTTTACGAGCGCCTTTGCGGTGGTGCACCAGAGGTACAGCACGAACACCCTTCCCACGTGGCACCTCGCGCACCCGTTTCGTTTCCTCGCGCACAACGGGGAGATCAACACGCTGCGGGGGAACATCAACCGGATGCACGCCCGGGAGGCGGTCCTCGAGTCAAAACTGTTCGGCGCCGACCTCGAGAAGATCAAACCCGTGATCGTCGAGGACGGGAGCGACTCCGCGATCTTCGACAATGCGCTGGAGCTTCTGTTGATGGGCGGGCGATCGCTGCCCCACGCCATGATGATGATGGTCCCGGAGGCATTCGGGGCCAAGTTCCACATGAGCGAGGACAAGCGGGCATTCTACGAATACCACTCCTCGATCATGGAGCCCTGGGACGGCCCCGCGGCTCTCGTGTTCTGCGACGGCCGCTACATCGGGGCCACCCTGGACCGCAACGGACTGCGGCCTGCCCGGTACACCGTCACCCGCGACGGCATGATCGTGATGGCCTCGGAAACCGGCGTGATGGACTTTCCGGCCGAAAGGATCTTCCAGAAAGGTCGGCTGCAGCCGGGGAAGATGCTCCTCGTGGACCTGGAACAGAGGCGGATCGTCCCCGACAACGAGATCAAGTCCCGCATTTCGCGCCAGCGCCCGTACCGCCACTGGGTGAAGGACAACCGGATCGAGATGCGGGGGTTGTTCAACCCGCCCGAAATTCCGCCGGAGGACCCGGAGGTCCTGGTCCGGAAGCAGATCGCCTTCGGATACACCGAGGAAGACCTGAAGATGGTGATCGCTCCGATGGCCTCGCAGGGACAGGAGGCGGTCGGTTCCATGGGGGACGACTCCGCCCTGGCGGTCCTGTCTGACCGCCCGCAGCTGCTCTTCTCCTATTTCAAGCAGCTGTTCGCGCAGGTCACCAACCCCCCGATCGACCCGCTCCGTGAAGAGCTGGTGATGTCGCTTCGGAGCTTCGTCGGGCGGGAGAAGAACCTGCTGGACGAGACGCCGCAGCATTGCCGGATGCTTAGGATTCCTCACCCGATCCTCACCCCGGAGGACATGGCGCGACTGCGCAATGCCTCCCACCCGGAGATCGTTACGCGGGAAATCGACATCCTGTTTCCCGCTGGCGGAGACGGGAAGGCCCTGGCCTCAGCCCTGACCTCCGTCTTCGTGCTGGCCGAAAAATACATCAAGGAGGGGGCGACCTTCCTGATCCTGTCGGATCGGAACATGGGGCCCACCCTCGCCCCGATCCCTTCCTTGCTCGCCACCTCGGGCCTGCACCACCACCTGATCCGCAGGGGGCTTCGTACCCAGGCCGCGATCATCATCGAAACCGGGGAAGCCCGGGAAGTCATGCACTACGCGCTTCTCGTCGGGTACGGGGCCAACGCGATCTGTCCCCACATCGCCTTTTCCACAGTGCGCTATCTGGCGGAGAACGAGTTGCTGGAACGACCGCTACTCCCCGACGAGGCGATCGACGCGTACATTACGGCGATCAAGAAGGGACTGCTCAAGACGATGAGCAAGATGGGGATTTCGACCCTGCGCAGCTACACCGGGGCCCAGATCTTCGAGGCCGTCGGCCTGGGACGGAAATTCGTGGACAAGTACTTCTGCGGCACGGCTTCCCGCATCGGCGGAATCGGTCTTAATGAGATCGCCGCGGAGACGCAGGAAAGACACCGGCGGGCCCATGAAGGGGATGGGATCGCCAGCCGCATGCTGGATCCCGGCGGGCTGTTCCAGGTACGGGTTGACGGGGAGAGGCATCTGTGGAACCCGGAGGCGATCTACAAGCTTCAGCACGCCGTCCGCGCGGACAGCCACAAGATCTTCCGGGAGTACACCCACCTGATCGACGACCAGTCGAGGGGACGCGCAACGCTCCGCAGCCTTTTCCAGTTCCGGGAGGGGAACCCTGTTCCGCTCGAAGAGGTCGAGCCGGTGGAGCAGATCACCCGGAGGTTCACCACCGCGGCGATGTCGTACGGGTCGATCAGCCAGGAAGTCCACGAGACGATCACGCTGGCGATGAACCGCCTCGGCGGCCGAAGCAACTGCGGAGAGGGCGGGGAGGACCCGGCGCGCTACATCCCTCTGCCCAACGGGGACAGCCTGCGCTCCCGTATCAAGCAGGTGGCGTCGGGGAGATTCGGGGTGACCACGGAGTACCTGATCAACGCCGACGAACTCCAGATCAAGATGGCCCAGGGGGCGAAACCCGGCGAGGGGGGCCAGCTGCCGGGGCACAAGGTGAGCATGGAGATCGCGCGGGTGCGCCACACCACGCAGGGGGTGACCCTCATCTCTCCCCCGCCGCACCACGACATCTACTCGATAGAGGACCTCGCGCAGCTGATCTACGACCTCAAGTCGGTGAACCCCGGGGCAAGCGTGTCCGTCAAGCTCGTCTCCGAGGTCGGGGTGGGAACAGTAGCCGCGGGAGTCGCCAAGGCGAAGGCGGACCTGGTGCTCATTTCGGGGCACGACGGGGGAACGGGGGCGTCCCCGCTCACCTCCATCAAGCACGCCGGGCTGCCGTGGGAGCTCGGGCTGGCCGAGACGCAGCAGACCCTGATCAACAACCGGCTGCGCGACCGGATCCGCGTGCAGACCGACGGCCAGCTGAAAACCGGCCGCGACCTGGCCATCGCGGCGCTGATGGGGGCGGAGGAGTTCGGGTTCGGCACCACCGTGCTCGTCACCCTCGGTTGCGTGCTGATGCGAAAGTGCCATCTGAACACCTGCCCCGTGGGAGTCGCCACGCAGGACCCGGTTCTTCGCGCCCGCTTCGCCGGGAAACCCGAATATGTCGAGCGCTTCTTCCGGTTCCTCGCGCAGGAGCTTCGCGAATACATGGCCCGGCTCGGATTCCGCACGGTGGACGAGATGGTAGGGCGGGTGGACATGCTCGAGGTCCAGCCGGCCGTCGACCATTGGAAGGCGCGGGGGCTCGACTTTCACGCTGTCCTCCTGCCTGCGGGAAACGGCCAGGGCACCATTCGCCGCTGCGTCCGGAGCCCGGACCACGAGCTCGAGAAGGCCCTGGACAACGAGCTGATCCAAATCGCGCAACCGGCGCTGGAAAAGGGTCAGCCCGTCTACGTCGAGATGCCGATCCGGAACATCCACCGGTCGGTCGGCGCCACGTTGAGCGGCGAGATCACCCGGCGATTCGGCGCCAAGGGGCTTCCCGACGACACGATCCGGCTGTTCTTCACCGGTTCGGCGGGGCAGAGCGCCGGCGCCTTCCTCGCTCCCGGGGTCACGATCCGGATCGTGGGGGACACAAACGATTACCTCGCCAAGGGGATGTCCGGCGGGAGGATTATCGTCGTCCCGCCACCGGAGGCAGCGTTTCTCCCCCACCGGAACGTGATCGCAGGAAACGTCGTCCTGTACGGGGCCACCGGGGGCGAGCTCTACCTGTATGGCACCGCCGGCGAGCGCTTCGCGGTGCGCAACAGCGGGGCCAAGGCGGTGGTGGAGGGCGTGGGCGACCACGGCTGCGAATACATGACCGGCGGCGTCGTCGTGGTCCTGGGCGGAACCGGAAACAACTTCGCGGCGGGGATGAGCGGAGGAGTCGCCTACATCTACGACGAGACGGAGCTGTTCGACACGCGCTGCAACCTCGACATGGTGGATGTCGAAACCGTCTGGTCGGACGAGGACGAGAAGCAGCTTCACGTCATGATCGAGAACCACTTCCGGTTCACCGGGAGCCCGCGCGCGAAAATGATCCTGGAAAGCTGGGAGTCGCGCCTTCCCCTCTTCGTAAAGGTCATGCCGGTGGAATACCGCAAGGTGCTCGAACGGATGCACCTCGAGGAGTACCGGGACGACGAGACGGTATCCGCGACCGAGGAAGTGTACCGTGGTTAAGCCCACCGGCTTCCTCGAATTCCCGCAGGAGAAACCTCCGTACCGGCCGGTAGAGGAACGGATTCACGATTTTGAGGAGGTCGAGAAGTTCCTGCCGAAGGACCGCCTGGAGATCCAGGCGGCCCGGTGCATGGATTGCGGAATTCCCTACTGCCACGCCTTCGGCTGTCCGGTGGCGAACCGGATCCCCGAGTGGAACGACATGGTGTACCGGAAACAGTGGCGCAAGGCCCTGGATCTCCTGCACGCCACGTGCAATCTTCCCGAAATCACCGGAAGGGTCTGCCCTGCTCCGTGCGAGACGGCTTGCACGCTGTCGATCAACCTTCCCCCCGTCACCATCCGCCACATCGAGCTCCAGATCGTCGAAATGGGGTGGCAGGAGGGGTGGATTCGGCCGGAACCCGCCTTCCGGAGAACAGGCAAGAAAGTGGGGGTCATCGGTTCGGGCCCTGCAGGCCTCGCCGCCGCGCAGCAGCTTGCGCGCAAAGGCCACGAGGTGGTGGTTTTCGAGAAGGCGGGCCGGGTCGGGGGTCTCCTCCGGTACGGCATCCCGGACTTCAAGCTGGAGAAGTGGGTGATCGACCGCCGCATCGAGCAGATGCGCTCGGAGGGCGTAGTCTTCGAGACGGGAGTCAACGTGGGGACCGACCTTTCCGTCCGGTACCTGGGGCGCACCTTCGATGCGATCGTGATCGCCGCCGGAGCCACGGTTCCCCGGGACCTTCCCGTCCCGGGCCGGGAACTGGCCGGGATCCACTTCGCAATGGACTTCCTGACGCAGCAGAACATGGCGACCGGCGGAGAGACCATTCCCGAGGACGGCAGGATCACGGCCGCGGGTAAACGGGTGGTGGTGATCGGGGGCGGGGACACCGGCTCGGACTGCGTCGGCACGAGCCGTCGTCAGGGAGCCCTTGAGGTCCATCAGCTCGAGATCCTGCCCAAACCTCCCGAGGAGCGGCATATCTGCAACCCCTGGCCGACCTGGCCGATCATCATGCGCACGTCCTCCTCCCACGAAGAGGGGTGTACGCGCCTGTGGAGCGTGTCGACGAAGAGGTTCCTCGGGAGGCAGGGCGGCGTGGAGAAGATTACGTGCCTCAGGCTCGAGTGGACGGAGCCGGACGAAAACGGGCGGAGCACCTTCCGGGAAATCCCGGGGTCGGAGTTCGAGCTGGGTGCCGACCTCGTGCTCCTCGCCATGGGGTTCGTCCACGTGGAGCACGGGCCCCTGGTCCGCGATCTCGACCTCGCGCTGGATGCCCGGGGAAACCTCGTCGTGGACTCCCAACTGATGACGTCGGTCCCCGGCGTCTTCGCGGCGGGGGACAGCATGGTTGGGGCGTCGCTCGTGGTTCGCGCCATCGATTACGGACGAATCGCCGCGGAAGGAGTGGACCGGTACCTGGCGAGCAAGTAGCAGCCTGATCCTTAAGGTATTACCCGCACCGAATCCCCAGGTCAGCCGTCCAACACTTCCCGCACTTTCCGGGCAAGCACATCCGGACGGAAAGGCTTCCGTGGGAAGGCCGCCGGGGATGGACCGGACGAATCTCCGCACCTCGTCCTCGGCCACCGGCAACGTTTCCCCGCATCTCCGGTCCTCATCCAGCACCCTCCTCGGAAAGTTGCCGCTCCTCCGACATCGCCTCCACCCGGGGCAGGTACACCGTGAACGTGGCGCCCTTCCCGACCTCGCTATCGACGAAGATGTGTCCCTCGCTCTGCTGCACGATCCCGTAGACGGTCGACAGCCCAAGCCCGGTTCCCTTCCCGGAAGGTTTGGTCGTGAAAAACGGCTCGAAGATACGGGACCTCGTCTTTTCGTCCATTCCGCACCCGGTGTCGCTCACTCGGAGCGTCACGTACCTTCCGGGGCTCTCCACGGGATGCAGGGACACGGACAGGTCATCGATGTCCCGGTTCGCCGTCTCGATCGTCAGGGCTCCGCCATCCGGCATAGCATCCCTGGCGTTGACGGCGAGGTTTACGATCACCTGCTCCATCAGTCCGGGGTCGATCCGTGCGCTTCCCAGCTCCTCCTCCGGGGTCCAGACCACGTTGATGTTCGCTGGGATCATCCGCCGGAACATCCTGTCGATGTCCGATATCAGACGGTTCAGGTTGACCACTTTCTGTTCATGGACCTTCTTCCGGCTGAACGTAAGGAGTTGACTGACCAGCGACGCGGCACG
>JBFFGP010000043.1:0-6307 GCA_041557435.1 Candidatus Deferrimicrobiaceae bacterium
ACGGTGCCTTTGGGATCGGCGCGCAGCGTCCGGGAAGGGACCGACCTCTCGCTGTTCACCTATGGGGCGATGGTTCCCGTTGCTACGAGGGCAGCGGCGGAGGCGGACGGGGAGGGGATAAGCGTCGAGGTGATCGACCTGCGAACCCTCTGGCCTCTCGATGGGGAGACCGTGTTCCGATCCGTGGAAAAGACCGGGCGGGCGGTCGTCCTTCACGAGGCGCCCAGGACGTGTGGGTATGGTGCCGAACTGGCCGCGCTGATCCAGGAGAAGGCGTTCCTGCACCTGAAAGCTCCGATCGGCCGTGTGACGGGTTTTGACACCCCCTTCCCCTATGCGCTGGAAAAGATCTATCTCCCCGATTCCCGCCGCGTGCTCCATGCCATACGGGGAGCGGTCAATTTCTGATTGCGTCTTGCACAGGATTACGGCTGTATCCATTTCCGATAGGGATAGCGGGAGGAAATGACATGACGATTACGAACTCGCACCGATTGTTGATCGACGGAAAATGGATCGAGGAAAAGGAGACGATGCCGGTCATCGACAAGTACTCCGGGGATACGATCGGCATGGTCCCGGTGGCGTCCCGGGAGACGGTCGGCAAGGCGATCGCTGCCGCGTACGCGGCGTTTCCCACCTATTCGCGCCTGCCGGCCCACAAGCGCTTCCGGATCCTCGAGAAGGCGAGCCAGCTGCTTGCGAAACACCAGGACGAGATCGCCACGATCATCTGCCGGGAGGCGGGGAAGGCGTGGAAATACTCGATCGGGGAGGTGACGCGGGCGGTCGAGACGTTCCAGTTCTCTGCAGAGGAAGCCAAGCGCGTCCATGGCGAAACGATTCCGATGGATGCGAGCGTCGCGGGCGAGAACCGGGTGGGTTTCTATCTGCGCTGTCCGGTGGGCGTGGTCTCCGCCATCACGCCGTTCAACTTCCCCCTGAACCTGGTTGCCCACAAGGTAGGACCTGCGCTCGCGGCGGGTTGCACCCTCGTCCTAAAGCCGGCGTCCACCACGCCGCTGACGGCCATCCGTCTCGGGGAGATCCTGGAGGAGGCGGGACTTCCGCCCGGCGCTTTCAATGTGGTCGTCGGCCCGGGGGGTACAGTGGGGGAGTGGCTGACCACCGATCCGCGGGTCGCCAAGATCTCCTTTACGGGAAGTCCGCCCGTGGGGGAGGCGATCATCCGGAAGGCGGGCCTGAAAAAAGTCACCATGGAGCTCGGGAACAACTCGGGGACGATCATCGAGCCCGACGCGAACCTCGACGCGGCGATCCCGCGCTGCGCCGTCAGCGCCTTCGCCAATTCCGGGCAGGTTTGCATCTCCCTTCAGCGTCTGTACGTGCACAAATCGATCGCCAAGGAGTTCACGAAGCGGTTCGTGGAGACCACCGCGAAGCTCAAGGTGGGGAACCCGCTGGACAAGGATTGCGAGGTCGGACCGATGATCGACGAAGGAGAGGCGAAGCGGGCCGAAAGCTGGATCCGGGAAGCGGTGTCCGAGGGGGCGAAGGTGCTGATCGGCGGGAAGCGGGAAGGGAGGATGCTGTATCCCACGGTCCTCGTCGATGCTCGCCCCGAGATGAAGGTGATGTGCCAGGAGGCGTTCGCTCCCCTCGTCTCGATCTACGAGTACGATACCTTCGAGGATGCGGTGGCGATGGTCGAGGACTCCCCGTACGGTTTGCAGGCCGGGGTCTATACGAACGACCTCCGGAAGGCGATGCACGCGGTCGACCGGATCAACGTGGGCGGCGTGATGATCAACGATACGTCCATCTTCCGGGTGGATCACATGCCGTACGGCGGCAACAAGCTGAGCGGCCTCGGACGGGAAGGGGTGCGTTTCGCGGTCGAGGAGATGACGAACATCAAGATGGTGGTGATCAAGCCGTAGGACGCGCGGTTTTTCGACAAAGCATCCGCAATTCGGAATATGATTTTCCATTGCGCGGTGATTTCGAAAGGAGGGGTTCCGGGTGGATTTCGAGCTTCGGCTTCCCGATATCGGCGAGGGGATTGCGGAGGGCGAGATCGTTGCCTGGCTGGTAGCCGAAGGGACCCCCGTGAAAGAAGACGACCTCCTGGTCGAGATACTGACCGACAAGGCGGCGATGGAGATGCCTTCGCCCGTGACCGGCATCCTGGTAAGGATCGTCGCGAAGCCCGGCCAGATCGTCAAGGTCGGAGAGGTTCTGGCCGTAATCGAAGTGACCGAAGATATCCCAAAGCGCGCGGAAGGGGACGCCATGGGGGGGGAAAGTCCCCCGGAGCCTCCCGCGGCCGCTAAAATCCGTTCCCCGGGCGGGGATGTCCTGGCCACTCCGGTGGTTCGCAAGCTGGCCAAGGATCTCGGGGTGGACATTGAGACCCTATCCGGGACGGGCCCGGAGGGACGAGTGACCGAAAGCGATGTGCGCGAAGCCGTCCGCCTTCGCCAGGAAGGCTTCGGTGGGCAGCCTTCCGGGGCCGTTCCCGCGCCGGCTCTCCGTCCGGACGAGGAACGTCTGCCGTTCCGGGGGAAACGGAGGATGGCGGCGAAAAAAATGGTCCTCTCCAAGTCGACGATTCCACACGCCCTTCTGGTTGACGAGGCCGACGTGACGAACATCCTCGCGATGCGCGCGGAACTGGCGGAGATCGGGAGAAAGGAAGGGGTGAAGATCACTCTCCTGCCGTTTCTGATCCAGGCCGTCGTGACCGCCCTTCGCGCCCATCCTGCGATGAATGCATCGCTCGACGAGGAGAAGGGCGAAATCGTCCGGAAGAAACATTACGACATCGGGATGGCGGTGGACATGGAGGACGGGCTCGTCGTGCCCGTCATCCGGGACGCGGGGGAGAGGACGATCGTGGAACTGGCGCGGGAGATCGAGCGGCTTGCCGAGGGGGCGCGCAACGGAACTCTGCCCCTGACAGACCTTTCGGGGAGCACCTTCACGGTCACGAGCATCGGCTCGATCGGGGGGCTGTTCAGCTATCCCGTCATCAATGTTCCGGAGGCGGCGATCTTGGGAGTGCACAAGGTCGTGCGGCGCCCCGTAGTCCGTAACGGGGAGATCGTCTCCCGGGACATGATGTATCTGAGCCTGTCGTTCGACCACCGGCTGATCGACGGCGGGACGGCGACCCGCTTTCTGAACGAGGTCCTCCTGCAGATCGAATCGCAGAAGGCGAAATGAGGGAAACGATGAAGACCTTCGACCTGATCGTGATCGGTTCGGGACCGGGAGGGTACGTGGCGGCCATCCGCGCATCCCAGCTCGGTTTGCGCGTGGCGGTCGCGGAGCGGGACCGCCCCGGCGGGGTGTGCGTGAACTGGGGGTGCATCCCGTCCAAGGCGATCCTGAAATCCGCCGACTTGTACCGGGAGATGAAGAACGCCTCCGCGTACGGGATCGTCTGCCAGGGCCTGTCGGTCAACTATGCGGAGGTCATCCGGCGCAGCCGGAAGGTGGCGGAACGGATGTCCCGCGGGGTCGGCTTCCTTTTCAAGAAGAACGGCATCGAAATGTTCACGGGGAATGCCCGCGTCACCTCTCCGACGACCGTCAGGGTCGGCGACGAGGAGATCCAGGCGGGGAACATCCTGGTCGCCGTGGGGACCGCCGTGCGGGGGCTGCCCGGGATCGAGCCGGACGGCGAGACCGTGCTCACGAGCGATGACGCGCTGGCGCAGGAGGAGATTCCGGGCTCGGTCGTCGTTCTCGGCGGGGGTGCGGTGGGGGTGGAGTTCGCCTACATCTACCGGACGTTCGGCGCCGAGGTGACGGTCGTCGAGATGGAGGACCAGCTCCTTCCCCGCACGGACAGGGAGGTGGCGAAGGAGCTGGAGAAGTCGTTCCGGAAGCAGGGGATCCGGGTGATGACCGGTGCCCCGGCGAAGGGCCTGGACAAGGCGGCGGGAACGCTTTCCGTCGTAACGGGCGGCAAGGAGGAGAAGATCCCCGCGGAGAAGTTCCTCGTGGCCGTGGGGAGGAGACCGTGTACCGAGGGGCTCGGACTCGAGGAGTGCGGCGTCCGGCTCGAGAAGGGATATGTTTCGGTGGACTCCTCCCTGCGTACGGCATGTCCCTCCCTATACGCGATCGGAGATGTCATCGGCGGGATGCTCCTGGCCCACGAGGCCTCGGCGGAGGGGGTGGCAGCCGCGGAGATCATCGCGGGGCAGGAGACGCGTGCCCCCGACCGCGACAGGATTCCGTCCTGCATTTTCTGCCAGCCCGAGGTGGCGACGGTGGGCCTCTCGGAGGAGGAGGCGAAGAAGAGGGGGATTTCCGTCAAGGTGGCGAAGTTTCCTTTCACGGCGCTGGGACGTGCTGTGGCGTCGGGGCACACGGAAGGATTCGTGAAGATGGTGGCCGAGGAACGATACGGGGAAGTGATCGGGTGCCATATAATAGGATACGGCGCATCGGACCTCATCGCGGAGATCGGTCTGGCGCGCACGCTCGAAGCGACGTTCCATGAAATCGGCAGGACCGTGCATGCCCACCCGACCCTTCCCGAGGCGATCCGGGAGGCTGCGCTGATGCTGGGCGGCGAGGCGATCGACATATGACCTATCGAGCGGAGGGGCCATGACCGAGCAGAAGGAGCGGGAACTCTATTACTGGCTTCGCCTCATCCGGGAGTTCGAGGACCGCGTCTCCGCCCTCGACAGGCAGGGGAAGATTCAGGGAGGCGTCTACTCGGGCAAGGGACAGGAGGCCGTCGTGGTGGGGGTCTGCCACGAACTCAAGCCCGAGGACTGGATCTTCCCGCTGCACCGCGACCTGGGCGCCTTCCTAGTCAAGGGGGCGGACCCGAACCGCCTGATGGCACAGATTTTCGGCAAGCGCGACGGCTTCTCCAAGGGGAAGGACTCCTTTCTGCACGGAGGGGATTTCTCCCGCTGCATCTTCGGCGCCACGTCGATGCTCGGCTCCACTCTTCCCGTCGCCGTGGGGACGGCGTACAAGTTCAAGATCCGGCAGGAGGACCGCGTGGCGATCGCCTTCTTCGGCGAGGGGGCGAGCAGCCGGGGGGATGTGCACGAGGCGATGAACTTCGCCGGGATCTACAAGCTCCCCGTCGTGTTCCTCTGCGAGAACAACTTTTATGCCTACTCCACCCCCAACGAGTTGCAGTTCGCGGTCGAGGACGTGGCGGACCGGGCTGTGGGATACGGTTTCAAGGGGGATGTCTGCTCGGGGAACGACCTCCACTCCGTGATGAAGGCGGCCCGCAAGGCGATCGATCGAGCCCGGGGGGGGGAGGGGCCGACCTTCCTCGAGTGCAAGACGTACCGCTACCACGGGCACTCCGAGCACGACCGGGCCACCTACCGGAGCGAGGAGGAGCTGATTACCTGGGAAAGCCGCGATCCGATCGAACGGTGGGAGGTCTACCTCGAGAAGCGGAAATACGACCTCGCCGCGATCCGGCAGGAGGTGGGAGGGAAGGTGAAGAAGATCGTTGACGACGCGGTGGCGTTCGCCGAGGCGAGCCCGGTCCCGGAAGGGCCGGAGGCGATGGAGGACCTTTACGCCTCCCCGATCACGGAGGAATAGCCGATGCCGGTAACCTACATCCAGGCGATCAACCAGGCGATGCAGGAGGAAATGGCGCGGGACGAGAATGTGATGCTCCTCGGGGAGGACGTGGGGATCCTCGGCGGCGCATTCAAGGCGACGGACGGACTTCTGGAGCGATTCGGCTCCGAGCGTGTCGTGGACACCCCCATTGCGGAGTCCCTCATCGTCGGGGCCGGCGTGGGGCTTGCGATCCAGGGAATGCGACCGGTCCTGGAGATGCAGTTCATCGACTTTATCACGTGCGGGTTCGACCAGATCGTCAACATGGCCGCGACGCTCAGGTATCGCCACGGAGGGCAGACCGCCTGCCCCATCGTCGTCCGGGGTCCATGCGGCGCAGGGGTCCACGGGGGGTTGTACCACTCCCAGAACCCGGAGGCCTGGTTCTTCCACGTGCCGGGCCTGAAGGTCTTGGCGCCTGCTACCGCATACGACGCCAAGGGGCTGCTGAAGGCCGCCATCCGGGACGACGACCCCGTGATCTATCTGGAGCACAAGTTTCTCTACCGGCGGATCAAGGAGGACCTCCCCGAGGAGGAATACGTCGTCCCGATCGGGGAGGCGGCTCTCCGGAAGGAGGGACGGGACGTAACCGTCATCACGTACGGCTCGCCCGTGCACGCGGTGATGAAGGCCGCAAGAGACATGGCGTCCGAGGTCGACATCGAGGTGATCGACCTTCGGACGCTGCTCCCGCTCGACTGGAAGACGATCCGGGAATCGGTGA
>JBFFGP010000044.1:0-6300 GCA_041557435.1 Candidatus Deferrimicrobiaceae bacterium
AATCGACCACCTCGTAGACGGGGCGGAACAGAGATGTCCCGATTTGCCCGAGGAATCGGTCCGGGGACATCCCCGGGGGGCGGACGAAGAACTGGATCGCAGTACCCAGAAGGAGTACCACCAGGAAAAGACGCCACCACTTTCGGAGGAATTTCACCACCATCGGCCGATCTTTCCGGCGTGGTTTACGCGCAAACCCGTCTTATCGGAGGGCAACCTGGCGAAGCAGGTCCAGCTCATCGAGAGCTTTCCCCGACCCGAGCACAACGCAGGACAGGGGGTCTTCCGCTACGGTCACCGGGAGACCCGTCTCCTCCCGCAGCATGACGTCCAGGTTCCGGAGAAGCGCGCCACCGCCTGCCAGTACGATTCCCCGCTCGTAAATGTCGCCGGCGAGTTCGGGGGGAGTTTCTTCGAAAACCCCCTTCACCGCGTCCACGATCACCCGCACGGTCTCCGAGAGGGCTTCCCGCACCTCGTCGGAATGCAGAATCAGCGCCTTCGGAACCCCGGTCACCATGTCGAGCCCCTTCACCTCGACGGTCTCCTCGAACCCGGGAAAGGCGTTTCCGACCGTCACCTTGATGTATTCCGCGGTGGGGTCTCCGATGAGGAGATTGTACTTCCGTTTCACGTACTGCAGGATCGCCTCGTCCATTTTGTCCCCCGCAACGCGCACGGAGTAGCTCTGGACGATCCCGCCCAGGGAGATCACCGCGACCTCGGTGGTCCCACCCCCGATGTCCACGATCATGTTCCCGGACGGCTCGGTGATCGGAAGACCGGCGCCGATGGCCGCCGCCAGAGGCTCCTCGATGAGATATACCTCCCTGGCTCCTGCGCTCTGCGCGGACTCCCGGACGGCGCGTCGCTCCACCTCGGTGCACCCGTAAGGAACGCAGATGATGATCCGGGGTCTCACGAGCGTCCTGTGCTTGTGCGCCTTCCGGATGAAATACCGCAGCATCGCCTCGGTCACCTCGAAGTCCGCGATGACGCCGTCCTTGATGGGGCGGATCGCCACGATGTTCCCCGGCGTCCGCCCGATCATCCGCTTCGCCTCCATCCCCACGGCGAGCACCTTCTTTGCCCCGCGGGTGTCCCGATGCACGGCCACGGCCGACGGCTCGGAGCAGATGATCCCTTCCCCCTTGACGTACACCAGGGTGGTCGCCGTTCCGAGGTCAATCGCGAGGTCGTTCGAGAACAGACCGAGCAGCCTGTTGATGAGCATCCTTGCCCTCCGGAGATCCCTTTCCTTATCCCGGGACAGAAATGTAACGCAGTATCTTAACAGGGCAACCCCGCCAATGCAAACATTTGGGCTCCGATTCGCTGTCCCGTTGCATTTCCCGAAAGACACGGAGTAAGATAGAATGTTTTTATCTACGCATTCGTTCCCACGGGAGAATTCAGCGCCGTGCTCGACGTACTTCGCCGGAACGCCGGTTCCTGGGCCATCAAGTTCATCCTCACTTTCATCGCGCTCACCTTCATCTGGTGGGGAGTGGGTTCGTACTCCCAGAGCAGGCGCGACGTTGCCGCCACCATCGGAGAGGAGGAGGTCTCCATGGCGGAACTCGCCAAGGAAACCGCCGGACTGGAAAAAACGTACCGCGAAGTGTACGGAAACGCATTCACCCCGGAAATGGCCAAGGCGCTCGACCTCCGCAGGCAGGCCCTCGAAACCCTCATCCGCAGGAAACTTTTGCTGGCCGAGGCGGAAAAGATGGGGGTCGCCGCCTCGATCGAGGAGGTCCGCCGGGAGATCGCGGCGACACCTGCATTCCAGGTCGACGGGACGTTCCGCGAAGACCGGTACCAGAATATCCTCGCCTATAACCGGGTTTCTCCGGGAGAATACGAGGCTTCCCGGCGGGAGGAGATCACCGTCCGGAAGATGGAAGGCCTGTTTGCCGCCTCCGCCCGGGTCACGGAGAGCGAAGCCCGCGACCTCTTCGACCTGACATCACGGAAGGTCCGCCTGCTCGTGGTCACCGCCGATCCCTCCCAGGTGAGGGAAGTTCCTTCCGCGACGGAAAGCGACATCGCTGTGAAGTACGAGGAGACCAAGGAGAGCTACCGAATCCCCTCCCGGGTGAAGCTTTCCGTCGCCCGTTTCTCCCCGGAGACGTTCGCTAACCAGTCCGAGCCCACCGAGCAGGAGATCCAGTCCTTCTATGAGGGAAACGCCATCCTGTTTCAAACCGAGGAGTCCCGGCTGACGTATCCGGTAACCATCCCCTACACGGCCGGAACCAAGGAGGCTGTCAGGAAAAAAACGGAAGAGATGCTTTCGGAGGCAAGAAAGGGGAAAGAGCAGTTCGAGGAGATCGCGAAGAAGTTGTCCCGGGGCAAGGGAGGAGCGACCTGGCTCACGCGGCGTGAGATACGGCCCGAACTCGCCGACACCGTCTTCTCCGCGCCCGTGGATGACGTTATCGGCCCCATCGATACCGGAAGCGGGTTCACCATCGTTCGGGTCAATCAGATCCGGTTTCCCGAAAGCATCCCCCTGGACCGTATCCGGGACCGCGTGCTGACGCTACTCAAGCGGGAGAAGGGAAAGGATATCGCGGTCCTCCAGGCGTACGAAGCGCACGGGAAGGCGATGGAAACGCAGGACCTCGCGGCTGCATGCAAGGCGTATGGCGTCACCCTCCAGGAGACGAAATGGACGAGCGACGGAAAAGGCATCGACATCCCCTCCGCCGTCGTCCAGGAGGCGCTGCTCCAACAGGCCGGAGAAATCGGGCCGGTCAAGACGGTCGGCGATACCCATTATCTTTTCCGTGTCACCGCCAAGCAAAATTCCACACTTCCGCCCCTGGCGGAAGTGCGTGATCAGATTGCCGCCACCGTACGGAAGGAGAAACGGGAAGCCGCTGCACGGGGGACACTCGAAAAGGTCCTCGCAGACGCCAAAACGGCATCCGACCTGAAACGGAATGCGGCGGGGGCCGGACTGGCCGTCACGACCACCCCCTTCTTCCCTCCGCTCTCCGGCTCTCTTCCCGGAATCTTCGCGGAGGCGGGAGACATCCGAAAGGACCTGCTCCATCTCTCCCCGAAAATGCCTGTCTCTCCCAAAGTGTTCACGGCCGGGACGAAATTCCTTTCGGTCGCTTTTGTCGAGGAACAACCAGCCGACCCGAAGGAATGGGAGGCCGCGAAGGATTCCTTCATCCAGGGGATGACCGCGCAGAAACAAACCGGCGTCATCGGAGCCTTCCTCGCCGACCGCGTGAAACAGGCCAACGTGGAGATCAACCCCGAAGCCCTCAAGTAATCGAACCATGACGGGCCACGGGAACGCAGCCGGGGACAGAAGGGGAATTCGCCCGGGACGCGCCTGCACGTCGGGCCCAAGGGGAAGGTCGTCGGAGGCCCGGGAAACTTGCGGGATTCGCCCCCTGCTACCGGAAGATCCGGGAAGCTCTGTCCCTCTCGACGTACAGGCGGCCGTAGGAACAATATGCCGCCACCACCCGATCGCCCTCGTCCACCTCGAACAGCCGGACGGCGAAGTCCGCCGACCCAACCAGCAACTTCATCCCGCCGGTGCCGAATGCGACGGAACGGACCGGGCTCCCGATGGAGGCCGACCAGAGCAACTCGCCGGTCTCCCCGAGGAACACCCTGGCCTGGTACCCGCCCCCGCCGGCCCCGAGCAGCCGCCCGGCGTCATCGAACCGAACGGACCGGATCTCCCCACCCGTCTTTCGGCTCCACACCTCCGTCCCGTCCGACTCCTTGAGCACCACCAGCCGGTTCTCCGCCCCGCCTACCGCGACGAGACCGCCTGCGCTCACGTCTACGGAAAAGACTGGCCACCCGATCTCCTTCCTCCATAGCTGTCTGCCGGAGCCCATCTCCCAGAGAACAAGGAAATTTCCCTCGGTGCCCGCCACGATCGTCTTTCCTCCCGGCGAGAACGCCACGCACCGGACCGGCGAGCCGAGGTCCGCGCGAAGGATCTCTCTCCCGGAGGTTGCGCTCAAGACGCGAATGGTCCCTCCATTGTCCCCCGACACGATGTGTCGCCCGTCCGGGCTAAAGGCGACCGAGAAAATCATGCCGGAACAAGGGGCGCGCCACAGTTCCCCGCCGGTGCCCACGTCGCGCATCCTGAGATAGGAATCTGCCCCCCCCGTGGCGAAGGAGGACCCGTCGGGGCTGTAGGCGAGGGAGAGCGCCATTTCCACGTTTTCCCGCCGCCAGACCCGGTTCCCCGTCACGGCATCCCACGCACAGAGTATCCCGTCGGCTCCCGCGGAAAGCGCCTGGGAACCATCCGGACGATAGGCGACGGCAGTCACCCACGATTCATGAGAGCCCTGCCACAAAAGCCTCGGGCCGGGAGGGGCGAGGAACACCGTGGTCTCCTTCTCCCTGTTCCCCCGTTCGAGGGAAAGGAGCGCGACTTCTCCCTTCTCGTTCAGGCGCAAGCGGGCGGGGAACGCCTTCGGGAACCGGGCCGCGAAGATCGCCTTCTCCCGTTCCGGCACCTTCATCCTCACGATCAGCCCGGAAGGCCAGCCGAAACCGAACAGCAGGGGGTACTCCCCCCGTTCGGGGTCGTACGGTCCCAGCCGCACGGGCAGGTCTTCGCGGATGTCCTGGGAGAGGAGAGCCGCCAACTCTCGCCCCAGCCATTCCCTGCGCCCCGCCCGCATCTCCTGCTTCAGTTCGGATAGGGCCATCCGGGCCCTCATTCCCCTCTCACGCGCCGACTGGGGGGTTTCCTTCGGGAATTTCGGTCTGCGGGCGAGATCGGGGTGGCGGGATGCGAACTCCGCCTCCCAGTTTTCCTCTACCCACCTCTCCAATTGTACAAGCTCTTCCTTCAGAAACCGGAGCCGCTCGCGGCCTTCCGCGACGGTCTGGACGGGAGGGAGGGGCTGCGCGGCAAGGGCAACACCGGTAAGGATGAATACCGCGAGAGCAAGAACCGACGTGCGCCGGATGCTCGTCGGCACGTTTCTTCCTCCTTCCCCATGGGTGCGGAGCACTATCCCTTCTTCAAACCGGAAACGGAAAAGGCCCCCCCCGGGGGGGCCTTCCGGATATCGCCGCACGTTTTCGTCACGCTCCGGCCGCGGGTGTCGCGAGCCGAGGCGCAAGCCACTATCCGCGGGCCTTTTCGGGCTCGACCGGCAGCTGCTCCTCTTCCGCTCCCCCGGACTTGATCCGCATCGCGTAGAAGGACCGCCAGACGAACACGACCGCCACGGCGAAAAACGCCACGGCCGCCATCCGGCTGGTGGCCACGGGAAGCTCGATCGCCAGCTCCACCGCCAGCAGTCCGAACAGGGTCGTGAACTTGATGATCGGGTTCATGGCGACCGAGGAGGTGTCCTTGAAGGGGTCCCCCACCGTGTCTCCGACGACGGTGGCGTCGTGCAACTCCGTCCCCTTCATGTCGAGCTCGGTTTCGACGAGTTTTTTCGCATTGTCCCAGGCGCCGCCGGCATTGGCCATGAAGATTGCCTGGAACAGGCCGAAGATGGCGATGGAGATCAGGTAGCCGATGAAGAAGTAATGGTTGACGCAGGCAAACGCCAGCGTGGAGAAAAATACTGCCAGGAAGATGTTCCACATCCCCTTCTGGGCGTACTGGGTACAGATCTCGACCACCCGCTTGCTGTCTGCCACGGAGGCCTTCTCCGCCCCTTCGTCCAGGTTGATGTTCGCCTTGATGAACTCCACGGCCCGGTAGGCGCCCGTGGAAACGGCCTGCATGGATGCGCCGGTGAACCAGTAGATCGTCGTGCCGCCGGTGATGAGCCCCAGGAGGAAGAGCGGGTTCAGGATCGACAGCCCGGCCGACACCTCGGGGCCGCCGAACATCTTGGTGAGCACCTGGATGATGGAGAAGATCAGGGTCGTGGCGCCGACGACGGCCGTCCCGATGAGCACCGGCTTCGCGGTCGCCTTGAAGGTGTTGCCGGCCCCATCGTTCTCCTCCAGGTACATCTTCGCGTTCTCGAAGTCGGGCGTGAAGCCGAACTCCTTGCGGATGTCCTCGGAGATGTTCGGGAGCGTCTCGATGGTGGAGAGCTCGTAGACCGACTGGGCGTTGTCGGTCACGGGGCCGTAGGAGTCCACCGCGATGGTGACCGGCCCCATCCCCAGGAACCCGAAGGCGATCAGACCGAAGGCGAAGATCGCCGGGGCCGCCATGATGCCCGCCAGGCCCAGAGAGCTGACGGCGTACCCGATCGACATCAGGGCGATGATCGCCATCCCCAGCCAGTAGGCGCTGAAGTTCCCCGCCACGAAGCCGGACAAAATGTTCAG
>JBFFGP010000045.1:0-6211 GCA_041557435.1 Candidatus Deferrimicrobiaceae bacterium
CGCCGTATCGGCCCCCTCCTCGACGGACCGTTCCGCCTCCGGCCCGCCCATGTCCGTGCGGACCCACCCGGGACACATCGAATTCACCCGGATGTTCGTCCCCATCGTCTCGTGCGCCAGGACGCGCGTGACGGCGTTCAGGGCGGTCTTCGACATCCGGTAGGCGGGGTATCCGCCCGCCATTTCCGTCAAGGACCCCATCATGCTGGAGATATTCACGATGCGCCCGTAATTTTGGCGCCTCATCAGGGGGAGAAAGGCCTGGCACATAAGCAGCGGCCCGTACACGTTCGTTCGCACCGTCCGTGAGACCGTCTCGATGTCCACTTCTTCGCCCGTTTTATCCGCATCGATGTTGACGCCCGCGTTGTTCACAAGGATTGCCATCCTGCCGAACTCCTTCTCCATGAACTCCCGGAACCGGCGGATGCTCTCCGGGTCGCCCACGTCCAACGGATGAAAGCGTACGAGTACCCCTTCCTCCCGGAGATCCTCACGCGCCTTCTTCCCTTTCGCCTCGTCCCGGGCCGTAAGGATCACGTCGACGCCAAGCCGCCCGAGTTGCCGACAGATCTCGAGCCCGATACCCTTGTTCCCCCCGGTCACCGCTGCGATCTTCCCTTCGTGTCCCACTGCGATACCCCCTTTCCGGATCCATCCTGCCCGGCTATCCGTATGACGCGGTCTTCTTTTCCGTATATCCGATGACGCTCCGCCTGGGCGGTTTCGCTCCTTCCTCCCGGCTTACCATTTGACAAAACCGGCGGTGCCCGTGAATATCTCCTACAGCGCCATGGGACACAACCTCACCGATTACCTCCAGGTCTTCCGCAGCCGCCGCATCGCAGTGATGGTGTTCGCCGGGTTCTCCTCCGGCCTTCCGCTCGCCCTGACCGGGGGCACGCTGCAGGCGTGGATGACGGTGGCGGGAGTGGACCTGCGCACAATCGGGGTGTTCGCCCTGGTGGGGATCCCTTACACGGGAAAATTCCTCTGGTCGCCCCTGATGGATCGCTTCGTTCCCCCCTGGATGGGCAGACGACGGGGATGGATGTTCCTCACCCAGGTATCCCTGCTGCTTGGTATCACAGCGATGGCGTTCGGGAACCCGAAATCGGCTCCCTGGGCGCTGGGAGCCGCCGCCCTTCTGGTCGCCTTCCTGTCCGCATCCCAGGACATCGTGATCGACGCGTACCGGACCGACGTCCTGCGCGAGCCGGAGCGGGGCCTGGGGGCGGCCGTCTTCGTGACGGGGTACCGGATCGCGATGCTCGTCTCCGGCGCGCTGGCCCTTATCTTCTCCGAGCAGATCGGCTGGAGGAATACCTACCTCCTGATGGCCGCCCTGATGGTCGTCGGGATCGCCACCACGGTATTCGGCCCCGAACCGGAGATCCGCGTGACTCCGCCGAAGAGCCTGCAGGAGGCGGTGACTGGTCCCTTGAAAGACTTCTTTTCCCGGCGGGCCGCAGGGGCGATGCTTCTCCTGATCGTCCTCTACAAGCTGGGGGACGCCTATGCGGGAACCCTGACGACGGCCTTCTTGATCCGGGGCGTCGGCTTCTCCCCCACGGTCGTGGGGACGATCAACAAGGGGCTGGGGCTTTTCTCCCTGATCGTCGGAGCGATGTTCGGGGGGACCCTGATGGTGCGGCTCGGCCTCTACCGCTCCCTGATGATCTTCGGGATCTTCCAGGCGTTGTCGAACCTGTCGTTCATGGTCCTCTCCTGGGTGGGGAAGAGCTACGCGATGCTGCTGTTCACCGTCGCCTTCGAAAACGTGTGCGGGGGGATGGGGACCGCTGCGTTCGTGGCGCTCCTCATGGCAATGTGCGACCACCGGTTCACGGCCACCCAGTACGCCCTGCTCTCCTCCCTCGCCGCCCTGGGGAGGATCTTCGTCGCGCCGACCTCCGGGTACGTGGTGGAATCGGTGGGGTGGGGGATCTTTTTCCTCCTCACGGCGGTCACCGCCCTGCCGGGTCTCTGGATGCTTTGGCGATTCCGGGGAGAGATCGAGATGCTCTGAAGGAGCGGATCACCGCTGGGTTTCGGGGCGGTGGACGGGTTCGGGCCCCAGGATGACGGGTTTCCCCGTCCGGGAGGCGATTCCCCGCAACATCCCGCGAAAGAGGAGCCGGTGCAGGGGGGAGACGACTGCCCAGTAGAGAATTCCCCCGAGGCCCTTCGGGACGAAGTACGATCTTTGCTCAAGCTCCACGGTATTCGGGCCTTTCCGCCGAACCCGGAAGACCAGCGCAGCGCAACCGGGGAGCGCCATCTCGGCAACAAGCACGAGATGCTCGCCCGGCGATACCGCGCGCACCCGCCAGAAATCAACCTGGTCCCCGGGGAGGTATTGCGGCCTGTCCTCCCTTCCTTTCCTCATTCCGACCCCTCCTGCCAATCGATCGAGGAATCCCCGGACTCGCCAGAGCCAGTTCGCGTAATACCATCCCGTATCCCCCCCGATCCGCCCAATCGGCTCCCACGCCTCTTCCGGGGTCGCCTCGAGAATCACCCGACGGCAATCGGAGAAAAAGGTGCCTCCCGACCACGCCGGATCGCCGGGAAATGTGCTTTCCGGCTCCCTGGACGCCGAATCTTCTTTCCCCGCAGGCTCCACCAGGTCCCAGCGGGAATGTTTCAGGGAGAGCCGGATCGCCTGCCGGCAGTCCAGAAGCTTTTGCGGCACAAGGTCACGGATTCTGTCTTCCCGGCATACCACGCGGTTGCTCAAGCCCTCCGCGAGGGGACGGGCAAGAGCGGCGGGCACCGGGGTCAGCAGGTGGATCCAGTAGGAACTCAAGCGAGGGCTCAAAACCGGTACCGGGAGGATCAGACGTCTTGCAAGGCTTGCTTCCTCGGCGTAGATCTGCATCAGCCGTTTGTACGTAACGATTTCCGGCCCGCCGATGTCGAACGTGGCCCCCGCGGTTTCGGGCTCCTCGAGGCAACCGGAGAGGTAGGACAGAACGTTGCGTATCGGTATCGGCTGGCACTCCGTGGCCACCCACCGGGGAGTGATCATGATGGGCAGCCGGTCCACGAGGTACCGGAGGATCTCGAAGGAAGCGCTGCCGGAGCCGATGATCATCGCCGCCCGAAGGACCGTGGCGGGGACGCTGCCGGACTGGAGAATGGTACCGACCTCGGCCCGGGACCGGAGGTGTTCGCTCAAGCTTGGATCGTCCTCCCCCAGCCCGCCGAGATAAATGACGCGGTCCAACCGCGCCTCTTTTGCCGCCCACGCCATGTTTTCCGCCGCCTCCCGATCGGCGAGAGAGAAGTCGGCCCGGTGAGAGCTCATGGAATGGACGAGGTAGAAGGCGGCGGAACACCCTTCGCAGGCACGCCTGAGCGTCTCGCGGTCGAACACGTCCGCACGAACGGATTCTACCCCGGGATCTCCGGCCCAAGGAGACGCCTCCAGCTTTTCGGGGGAGCGGGCCGCCGCATGCACGCGCAGCCCCTGTTCCAACAGGTGCGCAACGAGCCGGACTCCCACGTACCCCGTGGCGCCGACCACGAGAACCGGTTTTTCCTTCATCGGGCGAGTCCCCGCCTGCCGCGAAAAGGTTCGGTGCGGCAACGATCATTCAGGAAATGCACGAGAATTCATAATACCGATAGCCGGGAGACAGGAAAAGTTTCCGTTCCGCGGAAGGATAACGTCAGACCGTCAAGCCGGTCCGGAACGAGTAAACCGCCAGGAGAAACATCGCCACGTTCCAGAACTGCCCGATCATCCCCATCGGCCTGCCGATGGTGCCATGGAACCACGATGCCTGGCACGCAAGGATGCCGTGAGGGGAGGAGTTCCCGAGGAGCAACTCGACCGGCCTGCGGTAATACTCCTCGACCAGCGAGTCCGGTTCCCCGTCCCTTCGATGGCGGATGGATCGGTCAGGCAGTGTTACGCGGTTCCGCCCCTTCCGGGGCCGGGATGATGGTTCCGTAGAAGGTCTCCGTTCCGCAGATGTTTATTCGGAAGGATATAGCAAAGGACGAGGCCGGCTTCCAGCCGGGCGACCGATGCGGCCGCCCGGTCTGCCCGGGTATGCCGCGCGTTACAGGATCACGAGGCGGTCCGCGACGCCGACAGGGAAGTGATCTTGCTTTCCTGCTCCTTTACTGTTTCCTTTTTCTTTTTCATGCATGACTGTCCGTCGAACAGGGCGCCTTCCGACATGGTGAGCTTCGCCGCGCAGATCTCGCCGAAGACCTGCGCCTTCTCCTTCAGCTCGATGATCTCTTCCGCTTCGATGTTCCCGTCGACCCTGCCCCCCACGACCATCGCGCGGGCTTTCACGTTCCCCCGGATCCTCCCGGTCTCGCCGACGATCACCCAGTCGGCCCGGATATCCCCCTCGACGGAACCGTCGACCCTCACCGTTCCCTGTATCGTCAATTCCCCCTTGATCGTGGAGTCGGCTCCGACGACCGTCTCGAGCTTGGCAGAAGACTTTCCGAACATGATCACCTCCTTGCCAGGTATTTGGACGGGTTCATGTGGCGCCCGTCTTTCCAAATCTCGTAATGGACATGAGGGCCCGTCGAACGGCCCGTGGATCCGGCCAGCCCGATGACGTCGCCCCGCTCCACGCGCTCTCCGACCTTTACGAGGTTCTCCTTGTTGTGCGCGTAGGCGGTGCTGAAATTGTGCCCGTGCTCTATCACCACGACGTTGCCGCTGTTCCTCGTCCGCCCCGAATAGGTCACGACCCCTTCCGCGGTTGCCAGAACGTCCGTCCCAAGGCGGGTGGATATGTCCACGCCGGTGTGCAGCTGTCTCCTCCCCGACTTCGGGTGGTTGCGGTATCCGTATTTCGAAGAGATGTAGCCGGGCACCGGCCATCCCTTGGGTGTCGCCAGATACAGGTCTTTCTGCTCGGCGAGGTATTGCCTGATCCCCGCGACGGAGATTCTCGCCTTGTCGATCTGCGTCCGCAGAACCTCCATGTCGAGCGAACCCGTATCGGGAAATTCCACCGTCTCCAGGACGGCCGCCTTCGTCTTGAGGGAGAACAGTTTCCGGAACTCCTGCTCCGCCTCTTTCAGGGAAGACATCGTGGACTTCATCTCGACGAACTGGTCAGTGACGTATGCCAGTCGCTCACACATCTGGTAATATTCGACGGTGTGCACGGCGACCGTGAACAGGTAGACGACTCCGGCGAAGAAGGAAACGGTGGAGAAGAGGATTCCTACGAGGGGGACCCGGATGCTTACCGGTTTCGTCCGCGAATGGGGCACCATCATGATCGTGATGGGGGTGAAGATCATCTTCAGGAACTTCTTCAGGCTGCGCACCACGACCTCCTAATTGTCCCCCCGTTTTTATCGCCCCCGGGGGAGATGAGGAAAGTCTCTAGGATCCATATGATTCACTAGCAAATACCGTTCCGATCACACATGTTTCCTAAACCGATGAAATCAGTGAAAAAACAATAAAGGAAAGACTGACAATTTATGACAGTTTTGACGGTAAATGGGCGGAGAGTGTCAAAATTCTGGCTAAGTGCTCCGCTCTATAAATACGGCATCATATCGACGAAACGGACCGAGTCGAGGACCCGGGGCACCGGCCTACAGGGATCCGTTCCCGGAAGAGGCCGAGCACCGAGAGGGCCGAGGCGCCCCGACCGGCGAGGCGCCAGACCGAGGCGTACCCGCTGCGGTACGGCGAGGGAGGGCAACGAAGCCGGAGGGGATGCAGCGGCACTCGAATGCCGGGATCTTCCGGGAATGGATTCCTGGAGGCCGGAGGGGGTTCCACGAAGCGGGGGGACACTCCCTCACCGGGGACATTCCTGGGTTTCTCGTCGAATGAAACAGGAGTGTCCCCGCTTACCAGGAGTGTCCCGCTAAAAGGCGAACATTCCGGCGAGCGGAACCGGCAGCGAGCGGGCGGAGGTCGCGGGCGTAGCGGAGTGGAATCCCCCCGCGAGCCAGGGTCCTTCCGCCGCAGGCGTCCCCCCTCCGAGGATGCGGAAGCCGATACCTGGCGTCGGTGACCGGATACGTCGGCGTAATTGTGAAATGGTGCACTTAGGCAGAAAGGAATGTTCTACGGGCCGCCAACCCGGAGCACGATCTTCCCCACGTTGGCATTCGACTCCATTCGCAAGTGGGCGTTTGCGACTTCCGTCCAATCGTATACCGAGTCGATCACCGGGCGCAGTCGGCCGTTGGCAAACCGCGGCAAGGC
>JBFFGP010000046.1:0-6208 GCA_041557435.1 Candidatus Deferrimicrobiaceae bacterium
CCCCTCTCGCCCACTGGATCGCGGTCTTGCTCACCCGTGCGGCGGTCCCGAAGGCCACGATCACGATTCGTGCCCCGTCCATGCGGTACGGTTCGAAGCGGACCTCCTCTTCCTGCATCCGCCGGTATTTCCGGTGAAGCTTCCAGTTGTGGGCCTCGATCTCATCGTCCTTCAGGTAGAGCGATTTGACGTACTGCCGCGGGCGGCCCACGCTTCCTGTCAGGGCCCACGGTTTCTCCTCGAAGACCGTGGGAACGT
Source organism: Candidatus Deferrimicrobiaceae bacterium (assembly GCA_041557435.1). GTDB lineage: Bacteria > Desulfobacterota > Deferrimicrobia > Deferrimicrobiales > Deferrimicrobiaceae > JBFFGP01. Next base: position 259 of record JBFFGP010000046.1, read on the forward strand.
ACGGGGTGGGGACGAAGGGCTCCTTCATCTGCCCGATGATGGCGTCACCCAGGATCAGGGCCGGGTTCCTGTATTTGTCCGCCAGGTCGAAGGCGAGCATGGTCAGGGAGTACATCTCCTGCACGGAGTGCGGCGCGAGCACCGGAGTCCGGTATCCGCCGTGCCCCCCGCATTTGACCGCCTGAAAGTAGTCGCCCTGGGACGGGGCAATACCCCCAAGACCCGGTCCCGAGCGGGATATATTGACGATCACGGCCGGCAGCTCCGACCCCGCCATGTAGGAGAGCCCTTCCTGCATCAGGGAGATTCCCGGCCCAGACGAGGAAGTCATGACTCGCTTGCCCGAAGCCGAGGTCCCGAGGAGGAAATTGATGGTGGCGACCTCGCTCTCCGCCTGGAGGAACGTTCCCCCGATGGGCGGCAGGTGGGCGGACATGTACTCCGGAATATCGTTCTGGGGGGTGATCGGATATCCGTAGTAGTAGCGGCATCCCGCCGCGATGGCGCCGACGCAGATCGCCTCGTTCCCCTTCAAAAGTTGCCGTCTGTCCGCCGTGGACATCCCCGTCATCGCCACACCCGGATGCAGACGTCAGGGCAAACTTCCGCGCATATCGCACAGCCCGTGCAGTCGTCGGGCCGCGCGAAGACCGTCGCGGCGAACCCTTGCCGGTTGATCCTGTCCCCCAGCTCGATACAGTTTTTCGGACAGGCCGGGACGCAAAGCTCGCACGCCTTGCACCGTTCGAAATCGATCTCGATCCTGCCCTTGGGTAGTGCAGCGGTTCCCGGCATCGCTTTCCTCACGTCATCAGTCGTATTTCGGTTTGAACTCGAAATAGTGCGTGGTTTCGATGAAGCGGACCGTCCGGGACTTCGACCGCATGACGACGGAATACGTGTTCGCCCCTCCGCTGAAGAACTGGACCCCTCGCAGGAAGTTGCCGAAGGTGACGCCGGTTGCGGCGAACATGACTTCGCTGCGGGCCAGGTCCTCCAGCTGGTATACCTTGTTCGGGTCGTCTATTCCCATGGCCTTGCCGCGTTCCGCCTCTTCCTTGTTCCGATACTTGAGGATTCCCTGGAAATCCCCTCCCAGACATTTCAACGCGGCCGCCGCCAGGACTCCTTCGGGGGCTCCTCCCGTTCCCATCAGGACGTTGACGTCGGTTCCTTCCTTCGCGGTCGCAATGGCTGCCGCCACGTCTCCGTCGCCGATCAGCTTGATGCGCGCCCCGGCGGCGCGGCACTCCCGGATCAGGTCCTGGTGCCTCGGCCGCTCGAGGATCACGACGCACAGGTCCTCGACATACACCTTCAGGGCCTTCGCGATCCGGCGCAGGTTCTCGGTCGGGCTTGCAGTGATGTCGATCGATCCCTTTGCCTTCGGGCCGACCGCGAGTTTCTGCATGTAGGTATCGGGGGCGTGGAGGAATCCCCCCTCGTCCGCGATTGCGATGACCGCGAGCGCGTTGTTCCCCCCCGTGGCGACGATGGTCGTGCCCTCGAGGGGATCGACGGCGATGTCGACGCGGGGGAGGTCGGCCGCTCCCACTTCCTCTCCGATGAAGAGCATGGGAGCCTCATCGCGCTCCCCTTCTCCGATCACGACCCGCCCTTTGAACTGCACAGCATTGAACGCGCTGCGCATCGCCTCGACGGCAGCCTGGTCCGCGGCCACGTTGTCTCCGCGCCCCATGAATCTCGCCGCGGCGAGTGCGGCCGCCTCGGTCACACGAACCACCTCAAGCGCCAGGTTTCGTTCCACGGTTTTCCTCCTTCGAGGAGATTTTTCCCTTGAGTCCTGTTTTCTCGAGAAAGGAATCGGGGACGCGGATGATCTTTCCGTCGCCGTCGGTGAATGCGTGAACGGTGGCCCCGTCGGCCAGAAGGGATCCGTCCTCCCTCTCGATCCGATACCCGAAGGCGATGCTCGCACGCTTGCATCCCCGGACTTCCGCATGCACGGCGAGGAGATCGTCGTAGCGCGCCGGCGATAAATACCGCACGACTGCTTCCGTGACCGGAAGGTGAATCCCGATCCCCGTCAGTTCCCGGTACGCCATTCCCAGCTTCCTCATGAGCTCGACGCGGCCCGTTTCGAACCATTTCAGGTAATTTGCGTAATAGACGATCCCCATGGCGTCCGTGTCTGCGAAAAGAACCCGTACCGTGGCGACCCGCTCCATGTACCGCCTACGTTTCTTTTCCCGCGAGAAGGAACTCGATGAGGCGCGTCCCCAGGTCCAGGAACTGCCCCGTTTCCTTCGCATCTGCCTCGGTATACCTCCTGCCCGGGAAGGAGGAAAGGCCGGGGGGGGCGGGATAATAGATGAACGGCACCGGCTCATGGGAGTGTGTCCGGATGGCCACCGGCGTCGGATGGTCGGGCAACACGAGCACCGCCAGGTCGCCCTCGTTTTGGGCCCGGGCAAGGATTGGGCCCACCATCTCCTCGTCGATCCGCTCGATGGCCCGGACCTTGTCCGGGGCGCTTCCGTTGTGTCCCGCCTCGTCGGGCGCCTCCACGTGAATCAGGACGAAGTCCTTGCTGTCCAGTTCCCGGAGAGCATATTCTGCCTTTCCGCGGAAATTCGTATCGAGGTACCCGGTTGCGCCGGGGACGTTTACCACCGTAAGCCCTGCGTACACGCCGATCCCGCGAATGAGGTCGACTGCCGCTACGACCGATCCCGAAATGCCGAATTTTTCACGAATCGTCTCCATGCGGGGAGCTTTCCCCTGGCCCCACAACCAGATGGAGTTCCCCGGCAGCTTGCCTGCCTCCAACCTCTTCCGGTTCACCGGATGGTCGGGAAGGACCTCCCGCGAGATCTCCATGAGCTCCAGCAGCAGTTCCGCGCCTTCCCCTTTCGGCAGGTGTTCCGTGATGTTCTTTCCGTGGATGTCGTGCGGGGGTGTGGTCTCGACGGCGTCATTGCCGTCGGGCCAGACCATGAGGTGTCGGTAGCTCACTCCCGGGTAGAAGCGAACGCCCTTGTCTGCGACCTTCGCCTGAATCGCATGGAGCAGCTCGGTGGCCTCCCCCGTGCTTATGTGCCCCGCGGAGAAATCTTCCATCTCGGACTTCGCCCCGTGGTATTTCAGGGAGACCACGTTGCACCGCACGGCAACGTCGGTATTGCCAAGCTCCACTCCCATGGAGGCAGCCTCCAGGGGAGAACGCCCCGTATACACTTCGCGCGGGTCGTACCCCATGATGCTCAGGTTCGACACGTCGCTTCCGGGGTACATTCCCGCCGGAATCACCTGGACCATGCCCAATGCTCCCTCGGACGCCATGTAGTCCATGTGGGGCTTGTTCGCCGCCTCCAGGGGGGTCTTGTCCCCAAGGGAGGGAATCGGCCAGTCGGCCATCCCGTCGCCGATGAGAATGATGAATTTTCGACTCACGTGGCCTCTCCTTCAGAAACCGAGCACCTTCATGACCTCTGTCATGTCCGAGGGAATGGTGACGGGCTCCACGGACTGTGCGATCGCGTTGTCCGGATCCTTCAGGCCGTGCCCGGTCAGGGTGCAGACGACCCGTTCTCCCTTGCGGAAAAACGATTCCCTTCCCAATTTTATCATGCCGGCGATCGACGCTGCCGAGGCGGGCTCGCAGAATATTCCCTCGGTTTCGGCCACTACCTTGTACGCCTCGAGGATCTCTGCGTCGCTGACCATGCGGATCAAGCCCCCCGATTCGTCGCGCGCCGCCTCGGCCTCCTTCCACGAGGCGGGGTTCCCGATCCGGATGGCGGTTGCGACCGTCTCGGGCTTTCGTATAGGGTGCCCTCGGACGATGGGAGCGGCCCCCTCTGCCTGCCATCCCAGCATCCTGGGCAGACGTTTCGAGCGGCCCGCCGCCTGGTACGCCTTGTAGCCGGCCCAGTACGCGGTGATGTTCCCCGCGTTGCCAACCGGGAGAACGTGGCAGTCCGGCGCGTCCCCGAGGGCGTCGCAGATCTCGAAGGCCGCGCTTTTCTGCCCCTCGATGCGGTACGGATTGAGCGAGTTGACCAGGGTGATCCGATGCTTCTCCGAGATCTCCCGAACAAGCTTCAACGCTTCGTCGAAGTTTCCCAGGATCTGGATGACCTGCGCGCCGTGGATCATCGCCTGGGAGAGTTTGCCGTGGGCGATCTTCCCCTCCGGAATCAGGACGTACGCCTTCATCCCCGCTCTCGCCGCGTAGGCCGCCGCGGAAGCGGAAGTGTTCCCCGTGGACGCGCAGATCACGGAATCCGCCCCTTCCGCTTTCGCCATAGACACCGCCATCGTCATTCCGCGGTCCTTGAACGACCCCGTCGGGTTCAGTCCTTCGCACTTCAAGTGGATCTGCGTCCCCGGGGCGATGGAACGGGACAGGTTCGGCGCGGGCACGAGCGGGGTGTTTCCCTCGAGAAGGGTCACAACGCATTCGTCGGACACGGCCGGCAGAAGATCGCGGTACCTGCGGATGATTCCGTCCCGTTGCATTGTTCGGCTTCCTTGCAGGGTCACAGGTTGTTTTCGATCCGGATCATACGGGTCCGGTCGAGGACCACGGGGAGCCGGTCGGTCTCTTCGAGGGCGGCGCGCATATCCTTCTCCTTCGCGTTGTGGGTCACGATGAAGATCGGCACGGCGCTCTCCTGCTTTCGCCCCTTCTGGATGACGGAGGAGATGCTGATCTGGTGGCTCCCGAGGGCACCCGCGATCTTGGACAGGACGCCCGGCTTGTCGAGCACCTGGAAACGAAGGTAATACTCGGAATCCACTTCGGAGAAGGGAGACACGGGGATCCCTTTTCCTGGGAGCTGGTTATGGAATCCGCTCGTCGGGATCCGGGCGGAGACACCCTTGTTTAGGTTACGCGCGATCTCGATCACGTCGCTCACCACCGCCGATGCGGTCGGAAATTTTCCGGCTCCCTCCCCGTAGTACAAGGAAGACCCGACGAAATCTCCCTTCACGTAGATTGCATTGAATGCCCCGCCGACCGTGGCCAGCAGGTGGTCGGAAGGGATCATCGTAGGATGCACGTGAGCCTCGATGCCGTTCTGCTTCTGTTTCGCAATGGCAAGCAGCTTGATCGTGTATCCGAACTCGCGCGCGAACGCGATGTCTTGCACGGAGACGTCGCGGATCCCCTCGACGTAGATGTTCTCCAAAGGAACATTCCCCCCCGTGGCCAGCCACACGAGAATGGCCAGCTTGTGGGCGGAGTCGATGCCGTCCACGTCGAAGGAGGGATCGGCCTCCGCGAGACCTATCGCCTGCGCCTCCGCCAGGACGTCCCCGAATTCCTTTCCTTCATTGGTCATCCGGCTGAGGATGTAGTTGCATGTCCCGTTGATGATCCCGTAGATTTCGTTGATCCGGTTGGCGGCAAGCCCTTCCCGCATCGCCCGGATGATGGGGATTCCGCCCCCGACACTGGCCTCGAACCCGATGTCCACGCCGGCGGCAGCCACGGCTTTGCGGATTTCCTCCCCGTGCTCGGCCAGGAGTGCCTTGTTTGCGGTTACGACGGATTTTCCCTGACCGATCGCCTCCAGAAGGAAATCCCTCGCGGCATCCTTTCCACCAACGAGCTCGATTACGATGTGGATGGATGGGTCCCTAGCCACCTGGAAGCCATCGGTGGTCAGCAATTCCTTGGGCAGCGTAATCCCGCGATCCCTCTCCAGGTCGATATCGGCGACCCTTACCAAACGGATCGGGACGCCCACCCGCCGACGCAGAAGTTCCGCGTTGTCGAGGAGTAGCTTGGCAGTCCCCGAGCCGACGGTCCCGAAGCCGATGATACCGACTCCTATTTCCCTGACCGGCTGAATCATCGGGCCTTCACCTTGACGGGGGCCTGCAGGACGGTTTTCGCGCCGCGGATTGCCTGCCGGATCCGGTGCTCGTTCTCCACCAATGCAAACCGGACAAACCCCTCGCCGTGCTCCCCGAACCCGAC
>JBFFGP010000047.1:0-6134 GCA_041557435.1 Candidatus Deferrimicrobiaceae bacterium
CTCTGGTGGATGGTTTCCGGAATCCCCCTGGCGCCCGCCGGGGGGGAGGAGGGGAGAGAGGGAGGGTACCGACTCTACGAGGCCACTGCGGCGACCGTGAACGGCGAGGTCCTCTTCCTGTCCGACATCGTTCGGGAGGTGTGCCTGAGGGGGTGCGGGGCCTTCCCGGGAGAAAACCCGGTCCTGCTGTCCCTTCCCGAGGCCCGGGACAAGCTGATCGCGGACATTCTCGTCAGGCAGGAGGAGAAGAAGCTGGAGTTGGGGACGATCGACAACACGTTATTGCAGGAGGCGGCAGCCGAGGCATCGAAAAACATTGGGAGATGTCTTTCCCCTTGTGCGCGGGAGATGGAAGACGACCATGTCCGGGACTACGTGGGGAGGAGGCTCCAGGTCCGGGAATTTCTCAGAAATCGAATATCGGTTTTCGTCGACGTGAACAAGGAGGAAGTGGAGAAGGAAATCCGGAGCCGCGCATCCCGGTCGGGGAAAAGCCCCGGGGATATATCGGAGGAAATGGTGAGGAAGGAACTCCTCGAATGGAAGGCGGAAAGGGAGGTTCGAAACTGGTTCGACAGGGTGACATCCAAATCCAGGATCCTGTTGTCGCCCCTGGAGGATAGATGAACGGGGAAAAATATGCTTTGACGGTCCGGTCCTCGTTTTCCGCCGCCCACCGGCTTCCGGAATACGAGGGGAACTGCGAGAGGCTCCACGGGCATAATTGGCAGGTGGAAATGACCGTAGAGTCGGAGGCTCTCGATTCCCGCGGGATGGCGCTCGACTTCCGGGAGATGAAGGCGGCATTGGCCGAAATTCTGTCTCGGCTGGACCACAAGTACCTGAACGAGGTTCCGCCCTTCGACAGACGGAATCCGTCTTCCGAGAACATTGCCCGTTATATCTTCGAGGAAGTGGAGGGGAAAATCCCTCCCCCGGTCCGCACGTCCCGGGTGACCGTGTGGGAATCCGAGGATGCGTGGGCGGAATACTCGCGGCCCCGCCGTTAGTCCTGTTACGACTTCAGTGACTCGTTCAATCCCTTAAGCAGCAGCTCCAAGTTGATCTTGTGGACCTTCGCCCCGTGCTCGAGGTTCTCGTACTGGGAGAGTTGACAGTCCGCGCAGTCAATCCCGAACCTCTGGAACACGGCGACCGTCTGGGGATATTTCCGGAGGACGTCATCGATCTTCATTTCCTTGTGGATCATGGCTGCCCTCCCGATGAAGGATACCTGGATTTTATCACAGAAGCCGGGTCAGTATCCTGCTTCCCCTCGGCTGCCGACCCTTCCGGGGACAGGCTCCCGAAAGCGGCGCTCGAATGCAACCGTATTTGGGAAACGGAGTTCTTAAGCGAGGTCGAGGAATCGGAGTGGGGGAACGGACGGAATCCTACCGATCTTTGCGGAAAGCCGGAAAAATTGTTCGAGCCCCTCGATCTCTCCGGAGAGATCGTAGGAAATGGTCCGCCAGTACTCCGTCAGGAATTCCGGGGGGATCCATTCCGGCCCAGATATGCGGCTGTTACCCTGCCCGATTTCCTCCCGGATCGCTTCCTTCGCCGAAACCAGCGTGCGGGCGAACCGCCGAACGTACGTCCCCCGGTCCACCAAAGAGTCCCGGGAGACGATCCAGAGGGCGAAGACGAAAGGCATTCCCGTCTCCCTGTTCCACCACTCCCCGAGGTCGGTTACGTGTTCTGCCACCCCGTTAAGGCGCGCCCGGATCGCATCGTCCCCAATCGCGAGATACGCCGGGTATCGAAGCAGTGCCTCGCCGGGGGGAAGGGAGGTGCGGACCATCCGGTTCCGCTTTCCGAGGAACTCCCGCAGGAGGATCTCCAGCAGGATGACCGAGGTGTCCGAAATGCCCGTGACGGCGATCGGGTCCCGGGGGAGGTCGGCCACCGGACGGTGGGAGAACAGGAGAACGCTCATGACCTTGGATTGGGAGGAGAGCGAGATGTCGGGGCACAGGAGGTACCGCTCGGGGAATTTTCCATACTCGATCGAGGAGGACGGCGAGATGTCCAGTTCTCCCGCGCGCAACTTCCGATTGAGCTCGGACGGATGTCCCGCGACGAATCGGACGTACTCCAGCGGGAATCCCGTTTCGAGGGTGCGGTAGATCGGGAGGAGATTCAGGAAGGGAATTTTCCCCACGCGAAGCATCGGGTCCCCCTTCATTCGTATCGTAACGCCTCGATGGGGTTAAGCGAGGCGGCTTTCCGGGCCGGGTATACCCCGAAGAAGATTCCGACGAACACCGAAAACGTGAACGCCAGAACGATCGCCCAGGTGGGCACCACCACGGGAATTTTCGGGAAGAGCAGCCGGATTCCCCACGCCCCGGCCACCCCGAAGAACATGCCCCCGATTCCCCCCGAGGAGGAGAGAGCGGTCGACTCCAGCAGGAACTGCACGAGGATGTCTCGTTCCCTGGCGCCGACGGCCTTGCGTATGCCGATCTCGTTCGTTCTCTCCTTCACGGTAACGAGCATGATGTTCATGATTCCGATGCCGCCGACCAGGAGGGATATGGTCGCGATCCCTCCCAGGACGTACGTCAACGTGTCGAGAATGGTGTACAGGGAGGACAGCATCGCGGCCTGGTTGGTGATCGTGAAGTCCTCATGCCGGTTGTGGTTCTTGAAGAGGAGCGACTTGGCCAGCTCCTTGCCGCTCTCGATGTCGTTCTTGTTCCGGACGGAAAGAAGGATTTCCAGAAGGGCGTCGGTGTCGAAGATGTCCTGCGCGGTCCGCACGGGGACGAATACGATGTCGTCCAGATCGATGCCCAGGCTTACGCCCTTGTTCTGCATGATCCCCACCACCCGGAACCGGCTGCCCGATACCTTCACGATTCGACCGAGTGCGTTGGCGTTCCCGAAGAGTTCTCGCTTTACCGTCCTGCCCAGGACGCACACGCGGCGCTTCGCCTCCACGTCGGACCCGGTGACGAAGGTTCCGATCTCCACGTGCAGGTTGCGTACAGCGGAGAAGGAGGGGGTCACCCCCAGGACCGGGACGTTTCGGGAGCGGGAACCGGACCGCACCTCGGCGGTGCCGAAGACCACCGGGGCCACCCCATGGAACAGGTATCCCCTCTTCTCCAGGATGCGCGAGTCGGAAAGCGTCAGCTTGTGCTTGGCGGCGCCTATGATGGGCGGTCCCCCCTTGGTCTCGATCTTCCCGGGCGTTACGATCAGGATGTTGCTGCCCAGCCCGGCGAACTGGTTCTCGACGTAAGTCTTCGTTCCCTCGCCGAGAGAGACGAGAAGGATCACCGCGGCCACTCCGATGATGACGCCCAGCATGGTGAGCGCCGACCGGAGCCGGTTCGCCCGCAACGCCTCGAGGGCCACCCTTGCGTATTCGAGAAAGTTCATCCGCGAAGCTCCCGGAAATCCTCCTTTGCGACGAGGCGCCCGTCGATGATGTAGACGACGTTTCTGGCCCGGCGGGCGATCGTCTGGTCGTGTGTCACGAGAACGATCGTCGTCCCCTCCCGGTTCAGCCGGACAAGGATCTCCATCAGCTCGTCTCCCGATTTCGTGTCGAGGTTCCCGGTCGGCTCATCGGCCAGGAGGAGGGAGGGACGATTGACGAGCGCCCGCGCAATCGCCACCTTCTGCTTCTGTCCGCCCGAAAGCTGGTTCGACAGGTGGTTCCTCCGGTCCAAGATCCCCACTGCCCGGAGGGCCTCCCCGGCTCTCTCCGTGCGCTCCTCCCTCCCCACCCCCGCGTAGAGCAGGGGGAGCTCCACGTTCCGGAGGGCGGTGTACCGCGGGAGCAGATGGAAGACCTGAAAGACGAAGCCGATCTCCCGGTTCCGGAGGCGGGCAAGCTCTTCCGGGGAGAGCCTGGCAACCGGCATTCCCTTGATCTTGTAGCTCCCGGAGGTCGGAATGTCCAGGCAGCCGAGGATGTTCATCAGGGTGGACTTTCCCGACCCCGACGGCCCCATCACCGCGAGGAAGTCGCCCGACCGGATATCCAGGTCCACTCCCTCCAGGCCGACCACTTCCTGCCCGTCGGGCTCGTAGATCTTGGTCACCCCCCGCAGGAGAAGGAGCGGCTCACTTGCGGGCGCGGATTCCAACGCGGCTCCCCGGGCGAAGGCCCTTGATTTCCAGGGATGTGACGACGGCATCCCCGGGCGAAACCCCGGAAAGTATTTCGGTCCTGTCCCAGTTCGAGATCCCCGTTTCGATGTCGCTCCGGACGATTCTTCCTTTCCGGACGAGGTAGAGGAACTTCTTTCCTTCGCGCTCCATGACTGCAGAGGAGGGGACCTGGAGGGCCTCCTCCTTCCGACCCGTCAGCACCTCCACGTCCACGGACATTCCCATCCGCAGCGGCTTGGGGGGGGAAACCGGCCGAATCTCGATCGTGTTGGCGCGCGATACCTCCTTGGAGACTTCGATGGTCGGTCTCACCTCGGAGACGACCCCGGGGAAGGTCTCACCCAGATAGGCGTCAGGGTACAGACGGACCTTCTGTCCTTTCTGCACCTTGGCCGATTCCGATTCGTCGATGGGGGCTTCGATGTAGATGTTCCCGGGATCCGCCAGGGTGAACAGGGGAGTCCCGGGCTGTTTCGTCTCGCCCATCTCGAGGTTCTTTTTCGTCACGATGCCCGCGAAGGGCGCAACGATCGTCATCTTTTTTCTCCGTTCCGTCAGGGCTGCCGAGGAGGCGCGCGTGGCGTCCGTTCTCGCCCGGAGGGAATCGATCTCCCGGTCGATCGCGCGGATTGTCACCTCCCCGATGTCCGCCATCCTTGCGTCCTCCTTCGCGTTCGCGAGCCGGGTGTCGGCCTGCTCCATGTCCGCCTTCGACAGGAACCCGCTGCGGAACAGCTCCCGGGCGCGCTCGTGGTCCCGCTCCGCCTTGCGGAGATTGCTCGCGGCGCGGGTCACCCGGGAACGGTAGCTTCGCTCTGCCTCCTCGCGCCGCGCAACCGCCTGCGCCAGAAGCTCCTCCACCTGGGCCACCTCCGCAACCGACGCGGCGGCCTGCTTTGTCAGTTCCCGGTCCGACAGGCGTGCGAGAATCTGCCCCTTACGTACGGTGTCGCCCTCGGCCACACGCACCTCGTAGGCTCTCCCGCTTACCTCCGCGGATATCGTCGCCTCCCGTCGGGACTTCACCGTCCCGTCGGAGACCGCCGTGACGATCTCCTCGATCGCCTCTTTCCTCGCCTCGAACACGTCGACGGGGACCTCCGACCGGGAACGGAGAAAGGCCACGGCAGCCACCGCGACGAGGAGGGCGGCGGCCGCGGCCACTTTCGTCCAACGCCTCAACGGATGGAAATCCCTTCCTTATCGAGAATCGTCCCGACGGAGCGCCAAAGTCGCGTCTCGGCCACGTGGGCGTCCGTCTTCGCCGTCACTTCGGTGAGGAGGGCCTGGGCATAATCCTGCTGGAACTCGAGGACCTGCGTGGTCGTCGTGGCCCCGAGGGCGAGTCTCCTTTCCTCCGCCTCGAGCTTCCCCCTTGCCGCGGCGACGGATGCGGCGGCCGCGGCGACGCGCGCAAGCGATGACGTAAGATCCCGGCGTGCTTTTCGCACCTCGGTGCGGATTCTCGCCTGGAGCCCCTCCTTCCGCAGGCGCTGCTGCTCGAGAGCGCTGCGCGCGCGCGCCCAATCTGCCCGCTCCCGCTGGAATCTCCAGGGGATCTCGGTGGACAAGCCGACGAACCAGTTGTAGTAATTTCCCGAGAACAGCTCCTGGAGGCTGTCTCCGTAGTTTCCCTCGAACTCGGATCCGGCGCCGGGGGAGAACGGGTTGGGGTTCAGCGTCCCCGCGAGGCCGGAAAGGCCCGCCGATGCTGTGAGGGAAAGTTCGGGCAAGGTCCTGTTCCGGGCGACTGCCTCTTGCACCTCTGTCTGGTGTGTCCGGGCGGACAGAGCGGAAACCTCGGGCCGCCGACGCAGCGCCTCCGGGTAGGTATCGTCCTCCCCCGGGTCATCCGGGACTTCCTGGGGGAGGACCGGGACCAGGCGTTCTTCCCAGTCCTGGTCTGTGCGCAGGCCGAGGACGTTCTTCAGATTGTCCTCCGCGTTCTGTGCCGCTGCCTCTGCCCGGAGGAACTCCTCCTTCCGGGAAGCCACCGCGGCTTCCGC
>JBFFGP010000048.1:0-6046 GCA_041557435.1 Candidatus Deferrimicrobiaceae bacterium
GGCATCGCCTCCGTATGGAGCGGCGAGGACTCGTTCGAATCCCATATCGAGGACACCCATCGTGCGGGGGCAAGCCTGTGCCATCCCGACGTGGTGGATATGGTCGTGCGCGACGCCCCCGCGAAGATCCGGGAGTTGATCGAGTGGGGTGTCCGGTTCACCCGGCAAGGGGGAGGGCAGGATTTCGACCTCGGCCGTGAGGGTGGCCATTCCAAACGCCGGATATTCCACGCCGAGGACCTGACCGGCCGCGAGGTGGAGCGGGCCCTCCTCTCCCGCGTGCGGGCCGACCGCCGGATCCGGATCTACGAGGACCACGCCGCCATCAATCTCATCACCCGGCGCAAGGTCGAGTCGTTCGAACGACGGCGGGAGGACGAGGCGATCGGCGCATACGTCCTCGACTTGAAGAAGGAGACGATCCACACCTTCCTGGCGGACGCCACCATCCTTTCCACGGGCGGATCCGGAAAGGTCTACCTGTACACGAGCAACCCGGACATCGCTACCGGGGACGGGATAGCAATGGCGTATCGTGGCGGGGCGACGATCGCCAACATGGAGTTCGTCCAGTTCCACCCCACCTGCCTTTACCATCCTCACGCCAAGTCCTTCCTCATCTCGGAGGCGATCCGCGGCGAGGGTGCCAGACTGCATAACCGGGCGGGCAAACGGTTCATGAAAGGCGTGCACCAGATGGCGGAACTCGCGCCGCGGGACATCGTCGCCCGCGCGATCGACGCGGAATTGAAGCGCACGGGAGAGGACTGCGCCTACCTCGACATCACGCACAAAGGGCGCGCCTTCATCCGGAAACGGTTCCCGAATATCCACAAGACGTGCCTGACCTTCGGGATCGACATGACGAAGGAGCCGATCCCGGTCGTCCCCGCGGCGCACTACCAGTGCGGCGGGATCCGGACCGACCAAAACGGAGAAACCGACATCCGGAGGCTGTTCGCCATCGGCGAATGCGCCTCCACCGGGCTGCACGGAGCCAACCGGCTTGCCTCCAACTCCCTCATCGAGGCTCTCGTCTTCTCCCATCGGGCGGCTGCGCAGGCAACACAGGCGTACGTCGGGAAACCGCGCCCCAAGGTTCGCGTGCCCGGATGGGACCCGGGAAAGGCGCAGGACTCGGACGAAGCGGTCGTGGTCTCCCACAACTGGGACGAGATCCGCCGCCTGATGTGGAACTACGTCGGTATCGTCCGCTCGAACAAAAGGCTCGAGAGGGCGCTCGACCGGATCGAACTTCTGAAGAAGGAAATCTCAGAATATTACTGGAACTTCAAGGTGACGGGAGATCTCCTGGAGCTGCGCAACATCTGCACCGTCGCAGAGCTGATCGTCCGGTGCGCCATGCAGCGGAAGGAAAGTCGAGGGCTGCACTCCACGATCGACTACCCGTACCTCGATGAGGAACACGGAAGAAGGGATACCGTCGTCCGGCGGGCGTGGTTCTAATTCCAGACGAGAACGGCGCGTCCCTGGACCCCGGAGAGGACGAGCTTGAACCGGGGCGCTCCGATCGTAGTCTCGACCTCCTCCCCCGCCTCCTTCGGAAACGCCACCTCGTATGCCCGGTACCAGGTTTCCGAGTACGGGAAGAAGCGCGCCACCTCCTCGGGACGCAGTTCCGTCTTCTTCACGTACACCGGCTCATAATCCACCTCGTCCGCGCGCACGAGGTGGAGGGACCACAGGGTCCCCTCCTTGTCCAGGTCGTTCGTCCGGTCGTCGGGAGTGAAGAGTGCGACGAAGAACCGTTCATACGTTTCGGACTCCCCGCTCCAACGGCCGATCGTCTGCTCTTTGCGCTTTGCGTCGAGGTAGTAGATGTTCGCGTACTCCACCGAGAACGCCCGGATCCATTCGGGGGAGAGCCACGTGGAAGCGAGGATGAACCTCACCTCCAGGCCGTCGTGAACTTCCCGGGTGCGCGTGAACGCCTCCGTGGTGTTCGCATACCGCTTCGAACCCAGGACTTTCTCGTAGAGGGTTCTCACGCGGGTCCCGCATCCGGCGGGCAGGAAGCCGACGGCGCAGATCACCACCACGAGGAGGGCGGCCCCCAGGCGAATTCGTCCCTCAGGCACTTTCCACATCCTCTTTCCGGAACATCGGCTCGAGACGGTACCCTTTCTCCGCCAAAAACTCCGCCCCACCCTCGTTCCGGTCGACGAGGCAGAGCACCCGGGAGACTACCAGGCCTGCCTCCTCGGCCCGCTCGATCGCCCGGAGGGTGGATGCCCCGGTGGTGACCACGTCCTCCACGATGGCCACTTTCATGCCTTGCCGCAAATTCTTGATCCCCTCGATCCACTGGGAAGTGCCGTGCTTCTTGGGCTCCTTCCGGATGATAAAGGCGGGGATCGGGTTTCCCCGGAGGGCGCTGGTCAGGGAGACGGCGGTCACGATCGGGTCCGCCCCCAGCGTGATCCCGCCCACCGCTTCCGCCATCCCGTCCTCCTCCAGCATCTCGCAGAGAAGTCTCCCGGTCAGGATGGCTCCTTCGGCGTCGAGCGTCGCCTGCTTGCAGTCGATGTAGAAGTCGGACTCGCGCCCCGAGGAAAGGACCACCCTCTTCTTCTCGTAGCTTTTCTCCTTCAGAATTGCAAGAAACCGCTCCCGCTCGCCAGCCATACGCGTATCCCCTCCGATAATAATGAGACCTGTATAATCGTCAGACCCTGACGGATCCGCGAAATAGCGGGAGCTGCTCCTCGGTGTCCTGGACCTCGAGAGGCACCATGTAGTCGCCCGTGAAGCAGGCGTCGCAGTACCCCTTCCCCTCGTTGGGGACACAGGCGTGGAGACCTTCGACGCTTAAATACCCCAGGCTGTCGGAGGTGAGATACCTGTTGATCTCCTCCAGACTGTGGGTCGCCCCGATGAGGTCACGCCGCAGAGGCGTGTCGATTCCGTAGAAGCATGGATGGGTCGTGGGAGGGGAACTGACCCGCACGTGGACCTCCTTTGCCCCGGCGTCCCGAATCATCTTCATGATTTTGCGCCCCGTGGTCCCCCGCACGATCGAGTCGTCGACCACGACGACGCGCTTCCCCCCCACCACGTCCCGGATCGCGTTCAGCTTGATCTTCACCCCGAAGTGCCGGATCGACTGTTGCGGCTCGATGAAGGTTCTCCCCACGTAATGGTTCCGGATCAGGCCCATCTCAAAGGGAAGCCCCGACGCTTCTGCGTATCCGAGTGCCGCGGGTACGCCCGAGTCGGGAACGGGGATCACGATGTCCGCGTCCGCCGGGCATTCCATCGCGAGCTGGCGGCCAAGGCGTTTGCGCACCTGGTAGACCGAGTTCCCGCCGAAGATCGAGTCGGGCCGAGAGAAGTAGACATGCTCGAATATGCAGAACCGGGGCGAGGCGGAAAAGAAAGGCCGGGAGGTTCGGGCGCCCCGTTCGTCGATCACGATCATCTCCCCCGGCTCCACCTCGCGGAGGAACTCCCCTTCGATCAGGTCCAGGGCGCATGTCTCGGAGCAGAGAACGTACCCCCCCGTGATCTTTCCGAACACGAGGGGCCGAATCCCGTGCGGATCCCGCACCCCGATGAGCTTGTCCCGGGTCAGGAAGACGAGCGAATAGGCCCCCCGGACGCGGGACAGGGCGTCCACGATCCGGTCCTCGATCCGGTCGAGCCGCGAGCGGGCGATCAGGTGGACGATGACTTCCGTGTCCATCGTCGACTGGAAGATCGAGCCCTCCATCTCGAGATTGCTCTTCAGCCGGTGCGCGTTGACCAGGTTTCCGTTGTGGGCGGTGGCGATGGAGCCGCTCTCGAAATCGACCACGAAGGGCTGTGCGTTCTTCAACTCGGACGTCCCGGTCGTGGAATAACGCACATGCCCGATGGCGAGGTTGCCGACCAGCTTCGCGAGGATGTCCTCGGAAAATATGTCGGCGACCAGCCCCATCTCCTTGTGGAATGTGATGACCTCCCCGTCGGAGGAGGCGATCCCCGCGCTCTCCTGCCCCCTGTGCTGGAGAGCGTACAGCCCGAGGTAGGCGAGGTTCGCGGCCTCCGGGTGGCCGTATACCCCGAACACTCCGCACTCTTCGTGTATTTCCGGGAACACGTCTATCCTTCTTCCTCAGAAGCCGAAGGCGTTCCGCATCCGATCCTCCCGCGGCATGGCGATATCTCCAGCGCTGATCCTGTCCTCCCCGGCGAGGCCGAAGACCTGCTCTTCGGCGACACCAAGTTCCCTTATTGTAATACGGAACTCCCCGGCAGCAGCCCGGAGGGCGAAAATCCTCTCCAACCCGAACGGACCCCCTGCGGAACGATTCGTTTCCCTGCCCGCAGGCGCGGGGAACGCCTGCGTCCGGCAGGCCGGTGTCAGAACACGCGGTCGAATATGGCGTCGATACTCTTTAGGTAATGCTTCATGTCGAACAGGTCCAGGAACTCCTCCCGGGTCAGGAGCGACCGGACCTCCCGGTCCTTCCACAAGAGCCCGGCGAGGTCCTTCTCTTTCCGCCAGGCTTCCATGGCCGGCTTCTGGACGACATCATACGCACGCTCCCGCGAAAGTCCCCGGGCGGCGAGCGCCAGCATCACCCGCTGGGAGAAAAGAAGGCCGTGCGTCCTCGCGATGTTCCTCTTCATCCGTTTCGGGTACACGACCAGCGTTTCCATGAGGCCGCGGAAGCGCACCAGGGCAAAATCGAGCACGATCGTGGCGTCCGGCGCGATCACCCTCTCGGCGGAGGAGTGACTGATGTCCCGTTCGTGCCACAAAGCAACATTTTCGAGGGCGGTGACCGCGTACCCCCGAAGAAGGCGCGCGAGGCCGCACAGGTTCTCGGACAGGACCGGGTTGCGCTTGTGGGGCATCGCGGAGGACCCTTTTTGCCCTTTCGTGAAGTGCTCCTCGACCTCCCGAACCTCCGTCCGCTGGAGGTGTCGGATCTCGGTGGCGAACTTTTCAAGGGAGGACCCTACGACCGCAAGGGTTGCGAACACCTCGGCGTGCCGGTCCCGCTGGACGACCTGGGTCGACACCGGGGCAGGCTTCAGGCGAAGTTTCCGGCAGACGTACTCCTCCACGGACGGGTCGATGTTGGCGTACGTGCCGACGGCCCCGGAGAGTTTCCCCACCGAGATCCCCTCCCGGGCGCGCCTGAGACGGGCGATGTTCCGGCGCATCTCGTCGGCCCACAGGGCCATCTTGAGCCCGAATGTCACCGGCTCGGCATGGATGCCGTGGGTGCGGCCGATCATCACCGTATCCTTGTGCTCGAAGGCACGCTTCTTGAGGACCTCGAAGACCTTCTGCGCCTCCCGGAGGAGAAGGGTGAGGGCTTGCCGCATCTGTACTGCGAAGGACGTATCGAGGACGTCGGAGCTGGTCATCCCGACGTGGAGAAACCGGGAGTCCTCTCCGATGTGTTCCGCAACGGAAGTGAGGAAGGCGATGACGTCGTGTTTCACCCGCTTCTCGATCTCGTCGATCCGCGGGATGTCGAACTTCGCATTCTTCCGGACCCTCGCCAGCGCATCGGCGGGGATCCAGCCCTTCCGGACCATCGCCTCCATGGAGAGGATCTCGATGTCGAGCCAGATTCGGTATCTGTTCCCGGGCTCCCAGATCCTCGCCATTTCGGGCCTTGTGTATCTCTCGATCACGTCGCCCCTCCCCTACCCGGTATGCCCGAACCCTCCCTCGCCCCGAGGGGTCGGGTCGAGGGCGTCCACCTCCCGCCATTCTCCCCGGAGAACGGGGGAGAAGACGAGCTGGGCGATCCGGTCGCCGCGCCGGACGGAAAACGGTTTGTCGCCGAGATTGACGAGGATCACGGAAATCTCGCCCCGGAAATCGGAGTCGATGGTCCCGGGAGAATTCAGGCAGGTAACACCGTTGCGAATCGCAAGGCCGCTCCGGGGCCTCACCTGTCCCTCCACGCCGGGGGGAATCGCCACCGAAATCCCGGTCGGGATGAGAACCCTGTTCCGGGGGGAAATGGTGACCTCCCCCTCGATGTCGGCCCGAAGATCCATCCCCGAGGCGCCCTCCGTCTGA
>JBFFGP010000049.1:0-6037 GCA_041557435.1 Candidatus Deferrimicrobiaceae bacterium
AGAACTCTTTCTCCCCTGCGGCGGGTGCCGCGATCTGGCGCCAGGATAAGAGGAAACCAACGACCGGGGACCCTGGCTCTCCGGCCTCCAGAGATCCATTCCCTCAGATCCCGGCATTCGAGGGCCGCTGCATCCGCTCCGGCTTCGTTGCCCTACCTCACCGTACCGCAGCGGGTACGCCTCGGTCGGGCGCCTTGCCGGAAGCGGCGCATCGACCCTCTCGATGCACGGCCTCTTCAGGAACGGACCTCTGGAGGCCGGGGGATTCCGCTTACGCTACGCTCGCGACCTTCGCCCGCTCGCTGCCGTTCCGCTCGCTGCAACGTTCCCTTTTCGGCGGGACACCCCTTTTTCTCTCGACGATAAAACCAGGAGTGTCCCCCCCCAGCGTTAAGGAGGACGGATGAAGAAGTTCGACGAACAGTTCTACAAGGACCGGGTAAACGCGTTTCCTTTCGTGAAGCTTGTGGGGATGAAGCTCCTTTCCTCCGGCGACGGGAAAAGCGTAATGCGGTGCAGGATCCGCCCGGTGCTCCGGAACAGCGCGGGGACCCTGCACGGCGGGGTGGTTGGGGCTCTCGTGGACATGTCGGTGGCCACCGCGCTCCGGAGCATCATGCCTCTTTCCTCCAGGATGACCACCGTGGAATACAAGGTGAACTTCCTGAAGCCCGTTTCGGAAGGGGTTGTCATCGCGTACGGGACCATCCTGCGCATGGGGAAGACGATCGCGGCCGGATCCACCGAGATCCAAAACGGCGACGGGGAGGTCGTGGCATTCGGCTCCGCGACGTACTACATAGGGAAAAAGCGCGAAGAAAGAATCGTTCCTGCTATAATGAACGGACTTTCGGGCAGGGGGAAAAAACGGAAATGATCAAGGAAGGGCCGATCCGGCCGGAGATGTTTCTAGGGGATATCCTGCGTAGGTACCCGTCCGTGCGCGGAAGGGTGAAGGAACTTTTCGGTGCGGAGTGTCTCCGGTGCAGGTCGAACCAGAAGGAGACGATCCACTACACCTCCTGGCACAAGGGACTCGACCCCGGGCGGGTCTGCCGGGATCTGAACGCCCTGCTCAAGGGGAAATAAGGGCGTACCGATCCCCGAAGGCAACCGCCTCCCCCCGGGCGGCCATCCTCTCCAGGTGCTTTGCCATAAGCGCCCACTCGCCGTAATCGAACCAGGGCCCCGGATGCCCCTCGCCGTATACGATTCGCCTCGCCGTGATTTCCTCCCGGGTCCGTGGCTGGCGGAGGTATTCCCGTAACGACTCCTCGCGCCGGTCGATGACGGAGAGGTACGCTTCCATCTTCGCGGCGATTCTTCCCTTGTGAACGGGGTTCTCGTGGGAGACGACATGCACGCCCGCGCCGATCCCCGCCAGCATCCTTGCCGACCGGCGAAATTCCTCGATCCCCGCCGGCTTGTCTCCGTACCACGGCCCGAAAGCGGTGAGGTCGTAGTCCGCAAGGAAAAGGATCCCCTCGGAAGGGAAGTGCAGGCACAGGTGTCCCGGCGTGTGGCCGGGTGCGATGATCGGGACCGCATCCGTCCCGCCGATCCGCACCCGTTTTCGGTCTGCGAGCCGGCGGGCGACTTTGCGCGGCCGGTATGGGAACTTCTGTGCGAACAGGTTC
Source organism: Candidatus Deferrimicrobiaceae bacterium (assembly GCA_041557435.1). GTDB lineage: Bacteria > Desulfobacterota > Deferrimicrobia > Deferrimicrobiales > Deferrimicrobiaceae > JBFFGP01. The sequence goes on from JBFFGP010000049.1 coordinate 1,638, forward strand.
CGGAAGAACGGCTCCTGCCCGGTGCCCGCGACGCCGTACCAGTCGAGAAGCACGTCAAATGCCTCGAGGGCGGGGGCATCGCCTTCCGACGCCCATACCTCCACGTCGGGAAACCGGGAAAGGAAGAGAAAGTGGTCCTCGTGGTAATGGGTCATAAGGATCGCCGCGAGCCCTTCTTCTTCCTTCAGGCGGTGGATCTCATCGATGTCCGACCCGCAGTCGACGAGAACGCCTCCCCCGTCGCGGATGTATAGCGAGTGGGAATGAGGGTATCGGCCCTCCTTCTTCCCTTCGATCAGGAAAATGCGGTCGGCCAGGCGGCGGATCAAGGGAGGTTTCCGGGTATTCCCGCCGGGAGGACAGGATTCGGGGTAAGATGGACGAGTCGTGTTTTCGGGATGTCGACGGACCTTATGAGGAAAATTCTGCTTCTCCCATTCTGCCTCTCGAAGGAAGATCTGGCCGGGATCGGCCGGATGGCCGAGGAAAACGGGTACGCCTTGGTCGTGGCGAGCTCCACGGCGAAGGCCTTGTCAGAGGTGCGACGCCACGTCTCCCCGGGCAGCCGGGATCCGGTCCGGATCGTGGGGGTCGTGTGCGAGGGGCGCGCCAAGAAGGTCGGGCTGGGACTTGTCATCCTGAAGATCCGCCAATGGGGAAAAGGGGCGCTCGGGCTCCGCACCAGGCGCATCGAGCTTGCGCGGGTCGCTATCGTGGGGGGGACGAAGGCCCTCTTCGGCAGGAGGAGCTGCCACGTGGGGGAAAACGTGGCGGACCGGGAGGGACTCCGGCGGGCTCTTAAGGGCCAGGACACGGTTATGCGCCTGTAGCCGGCGGATCTCCCGGATCCGGGATGATCGGTTCGCCGTGCTCCGGGGCGTCGGGACCACGGGGCGGACGGAACAGGTCTTTCCTGCTTCGGATTTTCCTGGCCGTCTTGCTCCTGAGCAGGAGCGCGCAAAGGTAGTAGATGATCGCTACGGCCGCTCCTCCGGCGGCGAACCGGGTGAGGGCGCCCGTAAAGGTCTCCCACGATGCCCACCCGACGAGCGCATCCAGGGCGTACCTTCCGCCAAACGCCGCGGCCACGCCGGCGGCGGCCATTTTGACGTATTCCCCGATCTCCGGGACTCCCTTCTTTCCCACCGTTCTCCCCATCAGGATTCCGTACAGGACCACGGCGTACAGGGATATGCCGGCCGTGCTCGCGAGCGCCAGCCCCTTGACCCCCATTCGCTGGGTCAGCCAGTAGTAGACGGGGAGGGTGCATAGCCACGCGCCGGTACCGACCAGGGTGGGAGTCCAAGTGTCCTTCAGCGCGAAGAACCCCCGGGAGACGATCGTCTGGACGCACCACATCGGGATCGCGACCGAGAAAAAGGCGAGCGCTGCCGCCGTCTGCAGCGTGTCCTCGATGGTGAATGCCCCCCGTTTGAAGACGACGAGCACTACCTCGCGGGACAGCACGCAAGTCACCGCCGCCGCGGCACACGACACGAAAAAGACCCAGCGCAGGGTGAGCGACAGGGTTTCCCACATGGCCTCCTTCTCCCCCCGCGCGACAAGAGCCGCCAGGAAAGGGTACGACGCGACGCCGGAGGCCTGGCCGAAAACCCCGACCGGCACCTGCATGAGGCGCCTTGCATTGTTTAGCCAGGTGATGGCCCCCGCGAGGAGGAACGACCCGAAGACCCGCGTCATCCATTCGTCGACCACCACGAGGGAGAATCCGAGCATGATCGGGATCGAAAGGCGGACGAACTCCTTCAGGCCCGGGTCGGAGAGGTCGAACCGGGGAGAGAACGCAAGTCCCGTGCGGTGGGCGCCGACCACCTGGATGGCGAAGTTCCCCACGAACGAGCCCGCCAGGACGCCCCACGCGAATCCCTCCATTCCGACGGTTTTTCCCAGCAGCAGGCCTCCCAGGATGATCCCGGCGTTGTAGATGAGGGGGGCGGTCGCCGGAATGAGGAACCGGTTCCGTGTGTACTGCACCGCCATGAGGAGGCCGCCGAGATAGAAAAAAAGCTGCGCCGGGAGGACGATCCGCGTGATGCGGGCCGCGATGTGGATCTGGTCCGGGGGAAATCCCGGGGCGATGAGGGGGATCAGCCGCTCGGCGAGAAACTCGCCGAGGATGATGAAAAAAAGCATCCCGATCCCCATGACGGTGGCGATAGCGGAGAACGACCGATACCCATCCTCCTCCCTCCCTTCCGCGATGTTGCGGGCGAAGATCGGAATGAAGGTGATCGAGAGAGCTCCGCCGGCCAGCAGGTAGTTCAGAAAGTCGGGAATGGTGAAGGCGGTGAAATAGGCGTCGGTTTCCGGGGTCGCCCCGTGCTGGTAGGCGATCACCGCGTCCCGCGCGTACCCGAGGATGCGGCTTAAGAACACCGACGCCATCATGAGCGCCGCGGCGCGTCCCATCTGTCGCGTGGGCTGCTCGGCCATCCTACTGACTATAATCGATGGAGGAAAGCGCTTCAGCAAAAAAGGAGATTTTGACTCCTGTCAAGCTCCGGAAGGCCCTCCCGGTGATATCATGCACCGAGAAGAGCGACTTGGAGGAATCGATGTCCCTGTTCAAAAGAAGTGAGCGTCGGCGGGACGTATCCGTCGATAGCGTTCTTTCGGTCCTCTCCCGCGTGATGGACCCCGAGTTGGGGAGGGACCTCGTGAGCCTTTCCATGATCCGGAACGTGGCCGTCTCCGGCGGGGATGTTTCCCTCGATCTCGTCCTCACCACGCGCGCCTGCCCGAAGAAATCGGAGATCAAGGAGGCGGTTACGAGGGCGGTGCTGTCGGTCCCCGGTGTTTCCACGGTGGACGTCCGGGTCGCAGCAGACGGGAAGGTGGCGAATGATCCGATGGGCGGGAGACGTCCCGTGAAGGGTGTGAAAAACATCCTGGCGGTCGCCTCGGGGAAGGGGGGGGTCGGCAAGTCGACGGTCAGCGCGAACATTGCGGTCGCGCTCCGGAAGGCAGGCGCCCGGGTGGGGCTTCTGGATGCCGACATCTACGGCCCTTCGATCCCGACGCTTTTGAACTTGAAGAAGCACCAGCTCTTGGGCGAGAACGACATGATCCTTCCGGCGGAGGCCGACGGGATCCGGGTCCTCTCCATGGGGTTCCTCCTCGAGGAGGATTCTCCGGTGATCTGGCGGGGCCCGATGCTCATGAAGGCGCTAACGCAGTTCCTCCACGGCACGAAGTGGGGGGAGCTGGATTACCTGGTCATCGATCTTCCCCCAGGCACGGGGGACGTCCAACTCTCGCTCGTCCAGACGACCCCCGTCGCAGGGGCGATCGTGGTCACGACGCCGCAGGACCTGGCGCTGATCGACGTGAAGAAGGCGGTCCGGATGTTCGAGCAGATCGGCGTTCCGATCCTCGGGGTGATCGAGAACATGAGCTACTTCCTCTGCCCGCACTGCGACGGCAGGAGCGAGATCTTCGGCCACGGGGGCGCAGAGGAGACGTGCCGAAAAATGGGACTTCGGTTCCTGGGAGAAGTTCCGATTCAGGCAACGGTCCGGGAGGCCTCCGATGCGGGGGTTCCGATCGTTACACAGGCCCCCGACTCTCCGGCGGCAGTCGCCATCGCCAAGGTGGCCTCCGAGACGGCGGCCGCCCTTGCGGTCCTCTCCCAAGTATAGGGACGTTCCTAAGAACTCCCCGCAACGCAGAATGGGGAACAGAGATGTTTCCGAGAACTCGCCTCGACATCTCGCGAGTTCTTAGGAACGTCCCTGTTCTTAGCCGCCCTCTCTGTCGCGAGAAGGGTAGGAGAAATACTCGTGGGTCTGGATGTTCGCCCAGAAATCCTCGAGGTCCTTCGTCAGCACGAGGAGGTCGTGACGGACGCCGATCTGGTCGCGCACGTGCCCGTGAAACGTTGCCTCCAGTTTGAAGCCGAGTTTCTCGAATACCTTCCTCGCCCCTTGCTGTGTTTCCATCATCTCCGCGACGATCTTCTCCAGACCGGATTTCAGGGCGTGCAGGAAGAGCTCGTTCGCCAGGATGCTTCCTACCCCGTGCTTCTGAAACTCTCTCGCCACTACCATCCGGATCGTTCCGACGTGCTTCATCCATCCCCCGAGGTTCTTGTGCAGGGTGGCGTCGGCAACAACCTCGTTTTCCCTCCATGCCAGGAGAGGGAAGACCTTATCATAGTTGAGCTCCGTGGCCCAGCGTTCGACAATGGCGGGGTCGGTGACGTTGTCCTTGAGAAACAGCCGGTCGGCCTCCGGAAGCTTCTGGAAGAAGACCAGGAGGGCATCCTTGTCCTTCCTCTCGAAGGGCTTGAGCACGATGGTGGTTCCGTCCTTGAGTGCAACCTCTTTCGGGTATTCCGTCGCCATCGCGCAGTTCCTCCTTTCCCGGGGTGATCAGCAGGC